>PXEI01000480.1 GCA_003564775.1 Spirochaetaceae bacterium | reverse complement strand
TTAACCATGCAATGTTTAAGGGCCTTTTGTTCCTTACCGCGGGTGTCATTATTGACCACTACGGCACCCGTAACTACGCCCAGATCCGGGGGGTGTTCAGGCGTATGCCGTGGATTGGAATCGCTGGCTTTGCAGGCGTACTCGGCATAACAGGAACCCCACTCTTCAACGGAAGTATCTCGAAGTACCTCATCCAGAACGGATTGCAAGGCAATTATGCCGAGATTGGCATGTTCATAGTCAACCTCGGTACCGTGTTGTCCTTTGTGAAGTACTCAACCATGTTCTTTGGCAAGGCCCCGGACCACGTCAAACCAGTGAAGGACCCGTACATCAACGGTGTCTCTATGGTCATTGGACTGGGCTGTCTTGCTGGCGGACTGTTTGGTGCGCAGGCTGTTCAACTGTTCTATGGGCAGAGCTACAATCTGAGCGGCGCGCTGGGGGCCGAAAAACTCACCATGTTTGCAATCACACTGGCTCTTGGTGTTGCCTTGTACTTTGGTGTTGTGAAACGAATTGGTGGCTTCCTACAGCGTATTCGTGACAACAAACTGAACTTCAACCAGGTGTCACTTCTCATCACCATTTTCTTTGCGTTCCTCACCGCCTATCTCTACATAACGGTGTAAGACCTGTCCGCGGCCTGAGCTTGACCTTCTCACAAGCTCAGGCTACACAGTGAACTATGAACTATGACATCATTGCTACCCTGGGGCCCGCTTCGGCAGCCCCAGCCGACGCCCTGCGTCTGTCCCAATCTGGCGCGAACCGGTTCCGTATCAACACATCGCATCTGGACGTTGAAGAAACAGTGACCTGGGTTGAACAGCTCCGGTTCACCTGCGACAAGACTGAGTCAGTGTCCGGGGCTCCTGAGGTGGTTCTGGACTTACAGGGCAGCAAGTGGCGCCTTGGCGTGTGTGAACCACAGGTGCTCGCTGAAGGGGCCACGGTGGCTCTGTGGGACTGCAGTGTGGCGGCCTTGCCCGGCGCCACCACGGCAACTCCAACAGATTTGGCACGCGCGACAGGCTCGGCGGTTCACTGGCTTCCAGTTCCTCACAACGACTTTTTCCGTGCGGCGGAACACTGCCGGGGCACGGTAAGGTTGAACGATGGGCGGGTAGAGCTGCAGATCGAGCGTTCAGACGCTGGTGCCCTCTATTGCCACGTTGTGACCTCCGGTGAGATAGGAGCACGCAAGGGCCTGAGCCTTCCGGGATGCGAGTTTCGCCGTGAGGGTCTATCAGATAAAGACCAGGAAATTGTCCGCCGAACATCCCAGATACCACACGTGTCCTATGCTCTGTCATACCTACGAGACGCCTATGAGCTGCGCTTGTTGAAACGTGAGACGGCCGGATTCGGTCGCATTATCGCCAAGATAGAGCGGCCCGAGGCAGTGCGCGATATTGCTGCGATTGATGAAGAGTGTGACGAAGTATGGATCTGCCGTGGGGATCTCGGCGCCGAGGTGGGCTTAGCGGCAATGGCCGCTACTGTACATGAACTTACCCAGCATCTTGGCAGCCTCAAACGGCCAACCGTACTCGCGGGCCAGGTGCTGGAACACATGACTACCCACCCGGAACCCACCCGGTCAGAGGTGTGCCATCTTTATGACGCTCTCACCGCTGGCTACTCGGGTATAGTTCTTTCGGATGAAACAGCAATTGGAACACATCCGGCGGCCGCATGTCGGGCCGCCGCGATGTTCAGAAGCTGACTAGTACGCAAGCACCGAGCGCAAAAATTTCTCGGCAGTTTCAAGGTCAAGGCCTTTGCGCGCCGCGTAGTCCTCAACCTGGTCTTTGGCAACCTGGCCTACACTGAAGTATTTCGCGTCTGGATGCGCAAAGTACATACCTGATACCGATGCCCCAGGCATCATCATATAGCTCTCGGTGAGCCGCATTCCAGCGTTCTCTTCCGGCTTCAGCAACTCCCAGATAGTGAGTTTGTCGGTGTGATCGGGGCAGGGCGGATACCCGGGCGCCGGACGAATTCCGCGGTAATCTATGTGGAGCATTTCCTCAACCGACAGCTTTTCGTTTGGAGCGTAGCCCCAGAGCTTCTTGCGCACGTCCTCATGCATCACCTCGGCAAAACCTTCTGCAAGGCGGTCGGCAAGAATACCTGCGAGTATGGCATGATAGTCGTCGTTCGCTTCCTTGTAGCGCTTGCTGATGCGTTCCAGGCCCTCACCAGCGGTGACCGCAAAGGCCCCGACATAGTCAGCTATACCGCTACCCTTAGGTGCAACATAGTCCGAGAGCGAGAGATAATATGGGGTGTCGGTCTTCTTCTTCTGTTGCCGCAGCATAGGAAAGCGGGCCAACACCTCGGAGCGTGACTCATCGGTATAGATCTCAATGACATCGTCCTCGGTTGAGTTCGCGGGCCACAAGCCTGCTACTCCGTGTGCCTTCAGCAGCTTACCGGCGGCGAACTCCTCTATCATCGCCTTGGCGTCATTGTAGAGCTTGCGAGCCTCCGGGCCTTTCTCCGGGTCGTCCAGGATTTGGGGGAACTTCATGTCCATTTCCCAGGCAAGAAAGAAGTAGCGCCAGTCTATATAGCGCGCCAGGTCCCGAATAGAGTAGTCCTTATAGACCGTGAGTCCGAGCTTACGTGGCGTCTCAGGGACAAAAGAGTTCCACTCCGACTGGTAGCGTAGTTTCCGCACCTCGGATATGGGGAGATACTCCCGTGTCGCATCTTTTGCCTCCCGGCGCCTGCGCTGCTCTGCATGGCCTTCGGCAACCTCGGCCGCGTAGGCATCCTTGCGCTCGGAATCCAGCAGCTTGCCCACAACACCAACAGCCAAAGAGGCATCTTTCACATGCACCACCGGTTGTGAATACTGTGGCGCTATCTTGACCGCGGTATGCACCGGCGAGGTGGTTGCACCACCAATGAGCAAGGGCCAGGTCTTTCCAAGCCGCTCCAGTTCCTTGGCGTTGTGCACCATTTCATCAAGCGAGGGCGTAATCAGACCCGAAAGCCCAATGATGTCCACCTTGTGTTCCTCGGCCGCTTTGAGAATGTCCGGCATTGGTACCATAACCCCCAGGTCAACCACGTCAAAGTTGTTACACTGCAACACAACACCAACAATGTTCTTGCCGATGTCGTGAACATCGCCCTTTACGGTGGCCATGAGCACCTTGCCCTTGGCGTGGTCGGCCTCACCCACCAGCTTCTCGTCCTCAATAAAGGGGAGCAGGTAGGCAACCGCCTGCTTCATGACGCGTGCGCTCTTCACAACCTGGGGCAGAAACATCTTGCCGCTCCCAAACAGCTCGCCTACTACATTCATGCCGTCCATCAGCGG
>PXEI01000406.1 GCA_003564775.1 Spirochaetaceae bacterium | reverse complement strand
TGCTCGAAAGCGTAGTTATGCGGACTTTTTCTCCGCGATAATCTCCGGTTTTTCGGTTTTTTCAATGACCGACCGAGTAATGACAACGCGTTTTTTGCCCTCGATCGAGGGGATCTCAAACATCGTATCGATCATGACACTCTCAACAATCGAGCGGAGACCACGCGCGCCGGTTTTCCGCAGCAGAGCCTCGTCGGCAATGGCTCGAATTGCGTCTTCCTCAAACTCCAGGTCCACGTCATCGAGTTTCATGGTAGCTCGATACTGCTTTACAATTGAGTTGCGCGGTTCCTTGACAATGCGGATCAGGTCGTCGTGTGACAACTCATGGAGTGACACACTAATGGGGAGGCGCCCGACAAACTCCGGAATAAGGCCAAAGGCCATAAGGTCGTCCGGGTTGAGAAGCTTAAAGAGCTCGGCGCGGTCTTCGGGCCTGTTGCGGCGAATGTCGGCTCCGAATCCAATAGGATGTTCCGAGACGCGGCTGTCTATAATGCGCTCCAAGCCCACAAAGGCTCCCCCGCAAATAAACAGAATGTTGCTGGTGTCTATGCGGATCATTTCCTGGCTCGGGTGTTTACGCCCGCCCTGGGGAGGTACAGAGGCAACCGTTCCCTCAATGATCTTCAGCAGTGCCTGCTGTACGCCCTCGCCGGAGACATCGCGTGTAATAGATACGTTCTCTGACTTGCGCGCAATTTTGTCGATCTCGTCGATGTAGATTATGCCACGTTCGGCCGCCGCAACATTGTTCCCGGCTGCCTGGTACAGCTTGAGCAAGATGTTTTCAACATCTTCACCCACATAACCGGCCTCGGTCAGCGTTGTTGCGTCAGCAATTGCAAAGGGTACTCGCAGTCGTTCGGCCAAGGTTTTTGCCAGCAGGGTCTTTCCGGTTCCGGTAGGGCCAATGAGCAGCACGTTTGACTTCTCAATCTCTACACCGTCCTCAAGCTTTCCCTGATGCGTAATGCGCTTGTAGTGGTTATACACCGCTACAGACAGGGCACGTTTGGCGTGCTCCTGGCCAATGACGTAGTCGTCAATATATGCCTTGATCTCGGCCGGACGGGGAATGTCTTCGGTGAACTCGGTACTGACTACCTCGTCTTCCTCGTCCAGTATCTTACTGCAGACCTGCACGCATTCGTCGCAGATGTAGACACCCGGGCCCGCAATGAGCCTGCGGGCAAAGTCGGAGCTTTTGCCGCAGAAGGAGCAGCTTTTATCGTTTTCAGCCTTGTTTTTGCTCATGAGTTCCTCGGGTCAGTACACTGTCTACCACACCATATGCCACACTTTCCTCTGCGGAGAGGAAAAAGTCCCGCTCCATATCCGTTTCGACCTGTTCCAGAGGCTTGCCAGTGTGTTGAGCAAAGTACTTGATGAGCATTTTCTTGAGTCTGACTATTTCCCGTGCCTGAATTCCAATATCACTTGCTTGTCCGCGCACGCCGCCCCATGGTTGATGTATGAGGATGCGCGAAGAGGGGAGCGCATAGCGTTTACCGGCTTCGCCGCCGGCAAGCAGCACCGCACCCATAGAGGCCGCCTGGCCTAAAAAGATAGTTTGTACAGCGGGCTTAATGATCTGCATTGTGTCGTAAATTGCAAGTCCTGCGGTTACAGAACCACCGGGACTGTTAATGTACAGATTAATATCTTTGTCGGGGTCAACCGACTCCAAAAAGAGAAGCTGCGCTACAACTAAGTCGGCCGTGACGTCATGAATTTCTCCGTCCAAAAAGACTATGCGGTCTTTCAGGAGGCGAGAGAATATGTCGTAAGACCGTTCGCCCGCGCCTGTTTGCTCAACGACGATCGGTACCATTGTGTTCATTTGTTCTTGCATTCGGACAACCTTGTGTTCGCTGGTGGTAGTAATTTCCCGAAATTTACGACTTTCGTTGCATCAAGTCCAGGAATTTCACCTTCTCGCCCTTGACGATCTTTGACTTCTCAAACAGCTGATCGAACAACTTGGTTTCACGGAGCTGGTCGCGCAAGTACTCGGTCATGTTCTGCTGTTCAAGGTAGCCCTTAAACTCTTCAAGCTCCATGCCGCTTTCCTCGGCGCGCTCGCGAATGCTCTCCTCAAGTTCCTCGTCGGTGACCTCTACGTTCTCAGCTTCCATGATCTTGCCGAGTACAAGCCGTCCTTTCAGACGTTCAATCGCGTTTGGCCGCCATTCCTCAAAGAGGTTCTCAGGGGACTTGCCCTGCATGGTGAGCATTTTCATGACGTTTTCTTCTGTAGAGCCGGTCTGTCGAATGAAGTCCTGCCAGAACTGGGAGAGTTCGGCGCGGACCATGGAGTCCGGCACGTCTAAGGTGGCACCCTCAACAATCTTTTTGACCAGGTTGTTGGACTTGGTTTCGCGCACACGAGCCTCGGCGGTATCTACCATTCGTTTTCGAATATCGTCCTTAAGATCCTGAAGGGTCTTGTACTTATCGCTTACATCCTGAGCAAGTTCGTCGTCAAGTTCCGGCATGTCACGCTTCTTCACCGTCTTGAGGCGAATCTGCACGGTCTTGGTGGTTCCGGCAATTTCCTTGAAGGAGTAGTCTTCCGCGTATTCCTTGGTGACGGTTTTTTCTTCACCGGGCTTCATGCCAATTACGTCTTCATCTACGTTGTAGAAGTTGTAGCCACTACCCACGGTAAAGACAAAATCTTGACGCTCACTGTCGGGTACCGGGTTTCCGTCGGCGTCAACTTCCCAGAAGTCCACGGTAACAATATGGTCTTTTTCTACCGGAGTGTCGGTGACTTCCTGCACCATGGCATTCTGTTCTTGAATGGCTTTGAGCTCGCGCTCAAGGTCTTCATCACCTACCTCTACCTGTGGCTCTTCAACCTCCAGGCCGGTATATTCGCCGGGTTCGATAGTGGGGAACACATCATACTGGACGCTAAAGGTGAGGTCTTCCTCAGGATTAAGGTCGATATCTTCATCTGTCAGGGTTGGCTGAGCGTAGGGAAGGGGTTGTTCCTCAATGTCTTCCAGAACTTCCTTGAGACCGTTCTCTAACAGTTTCTGCAAAGCCTCGGCACGCAGACTGGGGCCAAACTTGCGTTCCATAACCTCAAGCGGCACCTTGCCTTTACGAAAGCCCTTTACCTGGGCTGACTTGCTATAATGAAGCACCGTGTCGGCGTATTCCTTCTTCACGGAGTCCTTGCCGAGTGTAATTGTAAGCTTCACGCTTGCGTTCTCAAGTCGTTCTACTTTCTTATCGGTAACCATAAACCCTAAGCTCCTTCCGAATCCACTGAGTGTAGATAAAAAAAATGGCGATCCGGTACGCCCGGATCGCCACATGTCTCGTG
>PXEI01000427.1 GCA_003564775.1 Spirochaetaceae bacterium | reverse complement strand
TGTAGTCACGAATTGCTACAAGATGTCCGGCAAGTGCAACGGCAGCGGTTGCCTCTGGGCCGATCTCGGCTTCAAGCTCCCATAACAGGGCTACGCGACGTTCATGGGGCATCTCACTCAGCAGGAGCTCATAGACCTGGAGCTCGGGGGTGTATTCAGATCTTGAAGCCACAAACTGCACCGCGTCCAATGCTTGTTCTCTGCGGTCGGATTCATAGAAAAGGCTGATCAAGCGTGAGAGCACGCGGCGGTCTTCGGGAAACACCTCAAGCCCTTCCTGTAACCAGTTCTCTTCGGCGTTGAGTGCGTGCAGATTCAAATATATAAGGGGAGAAAAGTCCGGGCTTGTGTTCCGGACGTCCTGGTAGAGTGCCGTCGCGTCAGCATGTCTGTCGAGTGCGGTGAGAATATCGGCATGGATCATCATGACCTCAGGCAGGACGACCTCATGCCCTTGCATTCGTGTCAGAGCAGATAGCGCCTCGGTATACCGTCCTGCATCATAGGAGAGGAGAAACTCAAGATACGGTGCATACCCGGTGGTTCCTAAACGTTCAAGAACTCGATGCGCGCCGGTGATATCACCTCTCCGCATGGAATAGAGCACAGCGTTCACCAAGAAGCGGCGGTCACCGGTCAGCGCAGCCGCCTGTTCGTAATGCCGGGGGTTCTCTGAGTCCGGGAGAAATACCAGCAAGGTGTCCCCATCCTGGGCGAGTCCTTCCGGTGAATCCTCGGATAACTCGTTAGATATCTTCTCCGATAGTCGAGCAGGCAGGATCCCGCTGCGAAGAAAGGCTTCGGCGGACAATGTCGAGTAACGAGATGTGTGCAGGTGCCGTGCCGCTTGCTCACCTGCTACGGCATCTGCGTCGGCCAACAGCGCCGCATGTACGAGCAGTGCCCGGAGGTCTTCATTCCCTGGCACATCTTCCACTCCAGCTTGAGTTGTCTGCATGAACAACCTGTAGTTCTGACGATGAACCGAGACATCATGGGCCCGTCGCGCCAGACGCATCCAATCGAAGGCCGTGCGTGCGTCTTCGAAGGTCTCAAGTATGACTGCTTCGGCTACGTCGTAGTTCTCTTCTCCTACTGCTCTATCAATGCGCGCGATTGCGGCAGCCACGGCGCGTGTTGTGCGTGTTGTTCCAAGCCCAATTCCAATCACCACGACGGTAGCAACAAGAATCAGCACTGCAACACCAACAAATGCCGCTGCTATGATCCGCCGGCGCCTCTCGGTCATGTATCGCGACCCTTTGCGACAGCATCCAGAACCCCGTTTATGAAACGAAAGGACTGCTCCGACCCAAAGCTCTTGGCAATATCAACCGCCTCGTTAATGACAACAGAGGCCGGTAAATCAGGCTGATAGAGTAGGCAGTACACACTCATTCGCAGGATAGCAAGATCTACCCGTGCAATCCGGGTAATGTCCCAATGCTGCAGACGCTTGCGAATGGCTTCGTCAATACTCTCAACATTGCGCACCGTTCCCTGTACAAGCAACCGTGCAAAGAGGTTTGACTCTCCAGTATCGCTAGTCTCCAGACCATCACCTATGAGTAACTCAACCTGCTCATCATGGGACATCTCCCACGCGTACAGAGCCTGCACCGCGAGAATACGGCCCTTGCGTCTAGACCCTATACTTACCAAGACAGGTTCTGCTCAAAGACTGTGATATCGGCATCTTCACGAAGTTCATCAATAATCTCGCGCAATGCCCGCTCAAAGGTTTCCTGCTGCTTCTCCATCATAAGATAGTTTTGTATCTGTCTCCGTACCGTCATGCTTTGTCCGGGAAGGAGCGGATCGTCTAGTTCCAACAGCCTTGCACTACGACGATCACGTACACGTGCAATGTGGTAACCAACGTTGGACTCCAGCACGCGGCTTACCTGTCCCCGTTCCAGTTCAAAGAGATTATCTACAAACTCGGGGCCCAGCAGTGCGCGGTTCTGTTGATCTGTGCGCAGCAGATAACCAAAGTCGTCACCGCGAAAGCGGCTGTCATCTACCGAGCGATCCATCATGTCGTCAAAGCTGGAACTGCCGTTGCGAAGCTCGCGGTACAACTCCTCAGCGTGGTTGCGCCGTTCGCGACGCTCTGCGCTGGTGGTGTTGCGAGTATCCCAGAAGAGGTGTTCAAAACGTACCATGGCAGGGTTCGCGAAGTCGGTCGCGTTGTCCTCGTAGACCCGAAGAATCTCACGTTCGGTTGGTTGGGCTACGTTTTCAAACAAGGATCGTTTCGTCTGGAGTACGTATTTTTCCTGGGTGAGGCGTCGTTCAACCTGTTCTACGTATTGATCCCAGCTCATGCCGATCTGGCTTTCTATGACCTGCCGAAACTGTTCCTGGGTAACCTGCTGCCCCAAGCTTTGGCGCTGTTGTGCTATGCCTTGTTCAAGCTCCTGGCGAGAGACCGTAACTCCGTCGCGCTCGGCGGCCTGCATGATAAGTACCTCGGCAATACTTGCCTCCAAAACTTCCATGCGCTGCTCGCTGCTGAGGCTTGTCTGGAGCTGCGCCTCAATCATCTGCACCTGCGACCGTAACTCACGCTGCCCAATATTCTCGGTCGACTCGAGCCGCACAATAGCAACCGGCTTGTCCAAGACTTGAGCATTCAAGGTTCCAGTGAGGGCTATAAGTACGGCAAAAAGTCCAAACTTCATTTTCATAGTTGTGTTATCCTTGATCGATAGTTTCATATAGTTGTCTGTTGAATTAACTCAAAGAAATCATGTGTTACAAGTATACTATCACAGGTGACACTATGAGTCTCGTTCACTGAGCAGTTCCATGAGCTTCTTGGTGCCGCCAAGTCGTTGGTCAAGTCGCAAGCCCCGCTTTAGATACACAGATGCCTTGTCAAGACGTGCTGCTGCGGCATAGATCTCGGCCGCTCGCTTGAGATAGAATGCAGTGTCCTTGCGCGAGAAGTCATACTCGATCATGCGTTCCAGGCATTCCAACAGCACCACATCTGATACCTTACCGGGCATTCGTGTACCGACAATAATGCGCAGGCGGTCTTTCACCTCATCAAAAAAATGCCGGAAATACGGAGCATCGCGCTCAAAATCTGCGATCTTCAGCAGTAATCGAAATGCCTGCAGAAATTTCTCACGGGATTCATACTCTTCTGCCAGGAGAAAGGCGCAGTCCATGAAATCTTCCTGACCGAGGTACCGGTAAAGATCAAAGTCTCCCGTGGCCCGAAGCGTATCGTAGATCTGTAGCGCTTCGTCCGGGTTGTCATGCAGGAGG
The DNA here is from genome assembly GCA_003564775.1 of Spirochaetaceae bacterium. Classification (GTDB taxonomy): domain Bacteria; phylum Spirochaetota; class Spirochaetia; order DSM-27196; family SLAA01; genus SLAA01. Next base: position 72 of record PXEI01000427.1, on the reverse strand, counting down.
TCGTAAAAGACAAGTTTTGACTGTGATTCCTGATCGTTTTCGCGACTACGCAGGTATTCCGCGTAGTCGAAC
>PXEI01000218.1 GCA_003564775.1 Spirochaetaceae bacterium | reverse complement strand
CGGTGTTCGACCTCCGAAACGGTGGCAAGGTCTATAGACGAGCGGGCAGCAATTTGCCGAGTCAAGGTAGACAAACCTAAACTGAGCGGCTTAAACTCACCCGGAATCACGTTGAGATCTTCGTATTCCCCCAGTACCGAAAGCAGAGCGGTTGCTCCGGTTTTGTATGAACCGGACACACTGACGAAAGTACAATTGTCCAGTGTAATGGTTCTATCCACTGATGAGAACACCGAAACGCTGGCTGTCGACTCTCACATCCACTCCGGGTCTTTGGTGTAGCCAAAGACTTCGAAATCTTTGGTGTATAGAGAAGCCACCAGTGCTATGGTCTCATCGGAGTAGAACTCGGCGACGCGTCGCTGTGCTGAGGTTATCCTTGTTTCGCTCTTCTGAATCTCGTAGTCGTGTGGTTTTGCAAGACGCAGAGCCAGCTCCGGATCGAGACGGTTTTCGCTTAGGATTCGTCCCATGTCCTCGACTATGTTTTCGAGTCTTCCGATATAGGAAAAGTTATCGACCGCCTGAAAGAGCGAATCTGCTTGCGGCCACCAGTGCCGGTTATGATAGATTCCCCCATCAGCAAGAAACTGAACGAACGCCGTAAATCCGTCTGCCGAAGAATCACCGGAGCCTGGCAGGTCGTTGTACTTTTCGCGCACGTCTTGCCCTGTAAGCTTTTCTAAATAGGCGGATAGAACACGATAATAGGGATTCCGCACCACCGTGAATGAATAGTAATTCTTCAAATCGAGAAGCTGCCGAAAGGTCAGGTTCTCGGGCTTCACAAGACACTTTTTCAGCTCACGAGCGTTTTCATACGTGTCGCTACCTATGATATCATTCAAAAAAGCCGTGATTGTGGTATTACCCGACTTTTTCATTCTATTGTAGATTAACTTATATCTGGGATAGATTGACACATTATGTTTATGTTCAAAATTGTCGAAGTTAATCCCAGAACCCGCAAGCCAGAACCTATTTCGCCTTAGCCTAATTTCTTTGCGCAGCTTTTGCACCGTGTCTCTTCTCATTGTTCAAAACACCTCGACTAAATCCAGATGAAGCATAAGTTTTTCAAGCGACAATGTCACCGTACTCAGAATCGAGTGAGGCGTTCCATGGATCCGTGGTGCGCCGAATTTCTTGGTATAATTCGGGAGTAAGGCGAATCTGCGCCGGTCGGCCGGGCGCAACAATGCGCCTGACACCTACACCTACAACCCCGTCACACATGCGAACAAGTTTTAGGAGTTTACGCTGCATGCGGGATTTTTGAAACCACGCCGGACCAAGTTTTTTCGCTGGCTTGCTTAGCCGAAAGCTTCTGACCGCCCATGTGTTGGGGTCACTTTTCTGTGATACATTGGCATTTGTTATATTTCGGCTGTCTGCTTCGAAAGCAGTCGCGTCTACCGCACCTAAGAACCGGGACAAACGCGCGTCACCTTCAGGTGTACCAATGCTACTTACCCGTAACAGCAGGCAGTTTGCGCGCCCGACCGCCTGCTCCATTGCATGAGCCCAAGCGTAGTAATTCAAGTATTGATCGCCGGAGGCAAGGTGACGCCGGACCCTGTCTTCAAAATCATGTTGCGATGGATGAAGGAGATACGCACTTAGCTGCGCGTACTCGGATGCCAGCATAGGCGCTTGATCACGAATTGTGAGAACAAGTTTAAGATCACCGTTGAAGCGCTGCTTCCAAGCCGCCCGCATAGTCACAACTCCGGTAAAGAGCGGAAACTCGGCGGGAACTGTAGCGACAAAAGCTTCGTTCTCTACGGCCCGCAGTACCGAGCCGCCACCAGGACGTCCGGACAATGTTTCACTGCTTATGACAACCGTCGGGGTCGCAACACCTTCTGCGCGCCGAGCGTTAACCACTTCTTCAATGTCGGATAGTAGCGCGTCAACCTTTTCAGGCTTGGCATTCTTTTTGAGAATCCGTGAAGCGCGTGTGGCAAAGCGTCTCCCGTGGACTCCCCCTTTGCCCAAGTGACACGGGCCAAGGAGACGGGGGAACACATTCCGCTGAAGTGTTGTTGTAGCAGTCTTCCTGAGACCAATGTGCAGAACTAAGTCTACTTTTCTGGGAGTATCCATCATTGCCGCTGCAACCTCTCGGAGACTAGGCCTGCGATGCGGCGAAAGACCTTTGCGTGCGCATCGAGCGTCGAGCCTCCCGCATGGGGGGTGATGATAATTCGTGCATCATTCCGGGCAGCGTCTATGAGTGGGTCGTCCGGCAGGCGGGCAGACTGATACTCGTTGTCTAACACGTCGAGTCCAAGAGCCGCAACCTTTCCAGTTTGCAAACCATGCAGCGCTGCCTGAGAGTCCAAAACGGCCCCGCGGGCGGTATTCACAATAATGACGCCATCTTTCATAAGATCTATCTGTTCATGGGCAATCATTCGCAGACTTGTCTCATTGAGCTTGGGATGTAGCGAGACGATGTCGGACATGGATAGAAGCTCGTTGAGGCCGACCGCTTCTACGTCTTCAGGCACGGCATTCATGACCTCAGGATCTATGTCATAGGTGAGCACCCGCATGCGAAATGCATTCGCATAACAGGCAACTTTCTTCCCAAGTCGTCCGTAACCGATGATACCGATCGTCTTATCTCGAAGCTCCATCCCCCGGATGTCGGTATTAACCCAACTTTGCTCTTTAGTTACTCGACCAAGTAGCTCAGGCAAACGACGAGCGCAGGCCAAGGTAAGCATCCAAGACAACTCGGCTGTGCTGGAAATCTCGTCAATGAATTGCCGATCATCATTGAGTGAGACGAAGGTTATGCCGTGTCGGGCAAGAGCGTTGGTATCAATGTGGTCGGAACCGGTTGATGGCGTAGCCATAATCTCCAGATTCGACGCAGCTTCAATCAACTCGGCGCTAATGTGTTCAAAGAGGTGGGGGACTATAATATGAAACCGGGAAATATTGCTTTCCAGCCATTCTTTGGTGTAGCGGCGATACGTTACCTCGCCTATTTCCTCAAAGGCTTCAACTCCGTGGTAGTCATCCGGAAGAAACCCAACAAGCACCTTGTACATGTTAATTTTCCTTATATAACTGAATCAGTTCATCAAACTCAGCAAGATACGGTCTGTATGGCTCATACTCCAGCATTGAAGCCGCCGTTATGAAGTCGAGGTGTCTATCAACATTTACCGAGTTCGCTTCCGGCATTTCCATGCCAATGACATGGTCTCCCCAGACCTTACGCTGTGTGCGCAGAAGTGTGACCCTTGACAAATATATGCTGCCGTTCCGCAAAAACGCCGGTGGTTGGAGATCTTGTCGCCGTGACGGCTCAATCTCAACCGCATGTTCGCAGAAATCT
>PXEI01000289.1 GCA_003564775.1 Spirochaetaceae bacterium | reverse complement strand
GGCCGACGGTCTTGGATGAGGTGTTGCCGGTCTTGTAGGTTTCCAGGTGATAGTTGCGCAGTTCAAGCAATGGGCGGTACCGACCGAGTGCCCGACGCATGAGCAGGTCAAACGATGCTTCTGCAGCTTCGTATTCATATCCCTCTCGTTCTTTGTTTTTGAGCTCGTGAATGAGCTGGCCGACTACCTCGGAGTTTTTGTCAAAGGTGCCATACTTCTTGATCTTTTCCACAACCGTAGACTTGCCAGCAAGCTCGGACAGGAGCACCCGGCGTTCGTTGCCCACCAGAGCTCCGTCAATGTGCTCCATGAGTTCGGCCTGCTTTGCTACTACATCGGCATGTTGTCCGGCCTTGTGGCTGAAAGAAGCAATGCCGACGTATGGTTGGCGCTTGTCTGGAATGATATTGGCTTTTTCGGCCACAAAACGTGACAACACGGTGAGTTTCTCAAGGTGCTCGGAGACCTTTGGCTTAAGTCCCATTTTGAGGCAGATGTTTGGAACAAAAACACAGAGATTTGCGTTGCCACAGCGCTCGCCCCATCCATTTATGGTTCCCTGAATCTGAACTGCCCCGGCCTCTACCGCCGCCAGGCTGTTGGCTACCGCGGTTCCGCAGTCGTTGTGAAAGTGCCCGCCCAAGGGGGCAAGCTCTGCGCGGGGCAGACCTTTCATAATGTCGGTAATTTCGGACGGCAGGGTTCCGCCGTTGGTGTCACAGAGAATGAGGGTGTCGGCCCCGGCCTCGGTACCGGTCTTGAGCACCTTAAGGGCGTATTCCGGGTCATCCTTGTACCCGTCAAAGAAATGCTCCAGATCAAAAAACACCCGGCGGCCCTGGCTCTTGAGGAAACTCAGGGAGTCGTAGATCATTCGCAGATTCTCGTCCTCGTCGGTTTTGAGAACGGTGCGGACATGGGCCTTCCATGTCTTGCCGACTACAATGACCGTCTCGGTGTCGGTATCGAGCAGCGCCCTAATGTGAGGATCTGCCTCGGCGCTGGTGCCAGCTCGGCGGGTCGATCCAAAGGCCACAATCTTGGCGTGCTTGAAGTTTTCCCTTTTGCACTGTTCAAAAAAGGCGGCCTCTTTGTCATTGGACATAGGAAACCCACCCTCGACATAGTCAAAACCCATGTCGTCAAGTCGGTGTGCTATCTGGATCTTATCGTCGAGGGTGAAGCTAATCTCCATGCCCTGCATCCCGTCGCGCAGGGTGGTGTCATACACATAAAACTCACTCATTCTGTTCTCCTCTTTTTTTTAGGGCAAAAAGAAAGCCGTCCCCCCGGAGGAAGGACGGCTTTCTCACGTACTGCTACGTGCCGTTATTTCCTCGGGGGTCTCCCTGAAGAGCTAATGCTAATAATAATGTCACTAATAATTACGGCTATCTCTGACTGCGTATAGGTTGGTATGGAGGTGAGGTGATACCTGCTGTGCGTCCCAAGACTGTATATCATACTGACCCACAATGTCGGGTATACCTATGCATTTGTCAAGTATGCGACAGAACGATCTGTGAAGTTTGTGCATACGTTGACCTTGTGGAGGAAACACCATAGAATTCAGCGGTATGCAAAACGGATTCGGTGCATTTGACTCCCTCGTTCAGCAGCTGTCTACCAGTGAACGACGTGACATGCTTGAGAAGGTTCAGTCGTCCATTGCGGTCAGCTGGGAGCCGTCCACGAATGAAAACGATGATGAAGCTCATGAACATGTGGACGCCACGGTTGAGTTCTATCGAATGTCAGTTCTTTCACGTCTGTGGATTATGCTCCTGAGAGTCTTCAGTGGGCAGACTCGCGAGGAGATTGTTCATGAGCGCCTGATTCAGCGGCATGCGGCCGAGCTTGCTCGCCGGGCTCCCGCCATTTTTGAGCGGCGCAACTCACTGGTGCTGCCCGGGTTTTTTCAAGCTGTAGATGGTCTGGCCGAGTCGATGAGGCCCCTCTCCGGTGCACTGTCGCGGGCTCTTGGGCGCAATGAACCGACATTCCTTGCATTCCTGCTGAGTCTTGAGATGGAGTCGGTACAACGCGAGCTTGCTGTTGAGACCGATCCCTTTGAGATCTCCAGAGCGGATCCTGAGATGCCCGAGCCTGAAGTCCGCCGGCGAATGATGATAAACCTGGACTACGTTTTTGAAAGCATGCCTTCCGACGGAAGAGCTCGGATGTATGACAACGCTCGCTTTCTGCACGCGCTCCACAGGGTGTCAAACTTTCCATTTCAGTCTATCTCCGGCCGGGCAGTCATCTCCGGCGAGGACGGTGCTGGCGGTTGTCCGGTTGGTGAACTATCGGACTCATTGTCGGATCTATCCGGTGCATTAGCCGCGCTGCGATCCCGACCCAGCCCCCGGCTCATGGAAGCGGTCTTTCTCTTTGCCGAGCAGGAGCGAATTCCTTCGGGGGAGTACAACCTTGTTGAGGGCCTTTCACGACGCCTGCGCAGCGCCTCCCTGGCTTTGTCCGAGGTTCGGAACTTTATGGAAGAGGTGCCGATGCTTGGGCTCACCCGGGTAGCCTTTCAGGATATCAACTACGAGCCGCGGGTAGTGACCGGGGGTGAAGACTGGTTTGCCCTGGTAAAACGGTTCTGGAGCGACCGCTGTGACAAGCTGTACGGTGAGTATGTGTTGTCAGTTCAGAAGCGGCGGTACTCCCGAGAGATTGAGAAGCTGGTCGATGCTGGCCCGGTGCAGCCCCTCCGCAACTACCGAACCGTTCATGGCGAGGAAGGCCAACATGCGCGAAGTATAGGAGCCCTGCAGCTTTTCTTGCGCACTGCTTTCCGGCAGACCATGCTGTTACCGCTCAAGACGCTGCTTATTGATGGGGAGTTCTACAAGAGTGAGAACCGCAGCGAGTACGACGAGGCTTTTGAGCTTCTTACCAATGCTGAACAGGTAATCCTGAACTTTCAGCAGCGACTGGAACCGAGTGGCGATTTTGGTATGACTCTTGACCAGTTGCACAAGCAGTCACGTGACGCCGAGTACCCCGAGCGGCTTGATAACGCCATGAAGAAGATAAACGCACGAGCATCGGAGATCATAGACGAGAACATGGCGGCCGTACGCAGCATTGCCGAGGTTGTCAACGGCATTCTGTACGGTGAAGTTGGTGGGCGTTACGACACTCTGGCAAACCTTGGACAGATAGGTGGGCGTCAAAACAAAATTCTCATGTCGTCACTGGACGCCGCCATGCGCACGGCACAGGCATTCCTTGATACCTTCAGCAAGCTTGTAGATCTTGAGCGCGGTGCTGGCCGTCCACGTTAATGTGGCTGCCACTGCACACGAGATGCGAACTGCGAGCTTTTCACATCCATTGTGTTACGTT
>PXEI01000088.1 GCA_003564775.1 Spirochaetaceae bacterium | reverse complement strand
TCTGTACCGTCAATCGGTTTTGTGCCCTCAGCAACCAGCATTGGTTCACGATACGTGGGATTATCGACAAAGGCTTGAACTGTTTCTTCTTTAATACCGTGAACTACATCGTTGGATTGCAATAGCCCCATAACGGTCTGGAAATCTGGGTCCGCGCCTCCAACACCTGGGGGTGTGGCAGTAAGATACGCCTTCATTTCACCATCGCTTACCGACAGCTGAAGCATTGCATCGTTGGAAGGGTCGTACTCAAACTCGCCGATCTTCACAAACTCCGAGTCCGCACGTTTAACAACCTGGGCCACCCGGGCAGCATCAACTCGCACGTCGGTACGTTCTCGAATCCGCCGCATTGTCTCGTCTTCGGTGATTCTCGCACCGTCTCCAACTGGTGGTTTTACCTTAAGGAAGACACCCTGTGGCTGCAGCCGGACATTGGCCTCACCGTCGCGACTCACTTCCCCTGAGTCCTGAGGAAACCCCATGTCCATGTCAAAATCGTCGCCACCGAACTCGTTCCCCTGCCCCCCGGCCGGGTAGGCCATAACCACAAAGTTCTTCCGTCGGAGTCCGACTATGCCGGGACTCCCCTTTTCAAGAACTTCATACTCAACTTTCTTCAGTGGCAGGGAAAGCTCAATAGATGCGGACTGAAGGGCATCTTCCAAGGTGGCCCCGGTGACGGTAACGAACGAACGCTTGGAGTCCTCTTGCAACTGCGTCTGCATGTAGGCCTTGAGTTCGTCCATTCCCACCATGTTACATAATTCCTTTCTTCAGGTTCGTGAGTTTTGCACGCAGACGGAGAATTGCTTTCGTATGCAACTGCGAAACACGCGACTCGGTAACCTCCAGCACCTGACCGATCTCTTTCAAGGTAAGATCCTCATAGTAGTAGAGAACAAGAACCTTCTTCTCCTTCTCAGGAAGCTCGCTAATAGCAGCGATAATGACCCTGCGGATCTCATCCTTCTCAACAATGATTTCCGGATTAAGGCTCTGTGGAGACTCGATACTATCGGCTATGGAGACCTTGTCGTTGTCGTCGCCTGTGTACCAGACGTCGTTCAACGAAAGTACCGACGTACCGCTGATCTTGAGCATAAGCTTCTCAAAATCCTTCACCGATACGCCCATGGCTGTGGCAATTTCGTTGTCGTGAGCCGCCCGTCCGAGTGAAGCCTCAAGGCGCCTGACCGTTTCTTCTACTTCCCGCGTCTTTTGCCGGACAGAGCGCGGCACCCAGTCAATAGAACGCAACTCATCAAAAATTGCACCCCGAATCCGAGTAACAGCGTAGGTTTTGAACTTAACATGTTTGTCAGGATCAAATTTCTCGATAGCATCAAAGAGACCAAACACGCCGTACCCAACGAGGTCATCAAACTCGACGTTATGAGGCATGCCTATTGCTACCTTTCCGGCAACGTATTTCACCAGCGGCGCGTACTGTTTTACCAGTCTCTCGCGGATAGCGGGGTCACGTTTTTTCCGGTACAGGCGCCAGAGTTCTTCCTCTGACCTCTCCGGGACTACGGTGTTCTCTGCCGTGGGTTTTTCTCCCATACTATCCCTTTCTATTCCTCATGCTATTCGCTTTCACGTTTCAACATCGTTTGTAAGGCCCTAGCAATCATTGCCGGATCCTGTCCATTACTCTCTGCGGAACCCGAGCTCGAAGGTCCCGTATCCTGCAGCGACTGCGTCGCTCCGTCGGAGGTGAAGTCCTCGGCGAAACGACCTACATCAGGGAGCTCATCCAACTCATCTGCACCAACCGAACGAGGCGGCTCAGTAGAGACGCTATCCCCGGAATCATTGCCTGTCTCGCCCTCTTCAGCCGGGTCGGACTGGGTTTTGCTTGTCTCTACCGTTTCCTCGCCTCCTCGGGCTTCCTGAACCTCTTGTACCAGGCTTTCCTCCGGATTCTCAAGGTCATCCCAGTTGTCCTCAGGTTCGGACTCCTCCCGTGCTCCGGCAGTTGAGCCTTCACGTCCGGATTCCGCTGCGCCATCATCCAAAGGCTGGGCTCGCCCCGTCGGAAGCTGCTCATCATCATCGTCCTCGACAACGATATTTACGCGTGAACCGAGGTCCGGAGACGCATCGACGTCAAGCAGCTCTGGCAAAAAACGCCGGACCACCACCTCAAGGCCCATACCGAGTGCGGCGAACACGAGACCCGCAAGCAATGCCCGTAGAAAAACTGCTCCGAACCCAACTCCACCAATTACTCCGGAAAGAACCGAAAGCAAGAAAGCAGCAGCGCCAGCTCCTACGGCAAGTTTCCAGTTTACCGTTAGCGACATAAGCCTCCAGTACTCCACCTACAGATTAGGGAAAAAGCTCCCTACCGTCAAGCGACGAACACCCCCACCCACTCAGCCGGATGAACGCCCAAGGAGTTTTTTCAGAAAATTGCCAATTCCGCCTGTCTCTTGAAACTCAATTTTTTCAAGCCGGCTAACTATATGTTGTACACTGATACTGGCCTTAGAGCGAGGATCTACCGCCATGAACGGCTTCTGCCTTAGCACCGCCTGATGCACAATTGGATCCTCGTACACGTAACCAAGATAGTCCACCTTGAGGTTCAAAAACTGGCCTGCAATATTAATTACCCGCTCAGCAACTCGTTTTCCCTCGGTCACGGAAGAGACCCTGTTCACCACCAGTTTCAACGAGAGGCTCAGGTTATCAATCTCGGTAGCAATGATCTTGATAATTCCGTAGGCATCGGTAATTGCGGTGGGCTCCGGTGTCGTAACAATAATTGCCTCATCGGCAGCTGCAACAAAGGAAAGCACGTTGTCCGACACACCCGCACTTGTGTCAATAATGATAACATCGGCCACAGATAGTTCAGACAGGTCGTTTACAAAGGCGTCGCGCTCATCGTGCGTTAGGTTCGCAATTTTTGAAAAGCCCGATGCCCCGGCAACGATCTGTATACCGTAGTTAGTATCCATTATGATCTCACTCATCGTCTTCTGACGACGAATCAGGTGGTACAGGTTGTACTTAGGGATAATTCCTAGAATCACATTTACATTTGCCAATCCCAGATCGGCATCCATAAGAATGACCCGTTTACCGAGTCGTGCGTACGCAATTGCAAGGTTAGTAGAGATATTGGTCTTGCCCACCCCGCCCTTGCCACTCGCTATCGTTATGATGCGAGTTTTCGCCCGCGATTCCGCTGGCTTGTTCTTCATTATCTCTCGTAGGGTTTCCGCCTGATCAGCCATTCCACACTCCGTTCGTAGTTATCAGGAAAACTTTTCGTCTATCCTATCTCTATTGACGGTAAATCCTTCCAGGTTAATCAGAAGTTTTTGCACCGATGCAGGCGATATATTCTCCG
>PXEI01000469.1 GCA_003564775.1 Spirochaetaceae bacterium | reverse complement strand
TGAGTCCTTAGATGGGGTCGATATCGATACCCGAGCCACTTTGCTTGAGCTTCTTGCGTATAACCGGAACCGTCGCCGATAGCTGGCGTATGATTCTTGCTATCCCCGCTGAGACTCGTGGGCGATCTTCACCATGTCCAGAAAGTAACGGTGTATTCGGGTATCCTGTGTGAGTTCAGGATGAAAGGTCGCCCCAAGAATGCTTCCGTAGCGGATAAGGATAGGATCCTGTTCAAAATGGGCTAGTACATCGACCTCGGAACTCCATTTCCGTATACGAGGAGCGCGGATAAACACCCCTTCAAGGGCTGCCGATCCGAAAATGGGTGAGTTTAGCTGCGCCTCAAAACTCTCGGTCTGCCTTCCATACGCGTTGCGTTCCACCGACACCGGCAGTAGACCAAGTCGTGGCTGAGTACTGTTGAGAATTTCTTCAGCCAACAGAATTACACCCGCACAGGTTCCAAAAACCGGCATACCTTCGCCCGCACGTTTTTTAAGTGCTTCTGCAACACCAAAACGTTCCATCAGCATACCGATAGTGGTACTCTCGCCCCCAGGTAGCACCACGCCGTGAACTCCGACGAGGTCCTCGGAGCTGCGAACCTCACGAGTTGCAACACCAAGCCCACTGAGCATTGCAATATGTCGCTGAAAGTCCCCCTGATACGACACAACCCCAATGAGTTGTGTCGCGGATGAGGCAGGAGTAGGTGTGTCCTGTTTCATAGTTCCGGGAGAACCCTTACCAGCCCCTGACCGCCAGGCGGTCTTCCCCAACGAGACCTGCCGTACTAATGCCGACCATAGGTTCTCCGATGTCATAGGAAATTTCGGCAAGCTTGGCAGGGTCTTTGTAATGAGCTACCGCGTCGACGACAGCCCGGGCACGACGTGCCGGATTGTCCGACTTAAAAATACCCGAGCCCACAAAAACCGCCTCGGCACCAAGCTGCATCATGAGGGCTGCGTCAGCGGGCGTTGCGACACCGCCAGCCGAGAAGTTCGGCACGGGGAGTTTCCCGGTTGCAGCAACCTCAAGCACCAGTTCGTACGGAGCACCAAGCTCCTTCGCCGCGGTCATAAGCTCTTCACGGCGCAGTCCCTGTAGACGGCGAATACCGCCACCGAGCTCGCGTAGATGGCGCACCGCCTCGACTACATCACCCGTGCCAGCCTCTCCCTTCGTGCGGATCATGGCCGCTCCTTCCCCAATTCGGCGCAAGGCCTCACCGAGGTCCCGACAGCCACACACAAAAGGAACTTTGAAGCTCTGTTTCTCAACATGGTAGCGGTCGTCCGCAGGCGTCAGTACTTCGCTTTCATCAATGAAGTCGACGTTGAGCGCTTCAAGGATCTGTGCTTCTACGAAATGACCTATGCGGCACTTGGCCATGACAGGAATACTTACAGCGTCTTGTATCTCTTGTATGAGCTTCGGATCGGACATCCGTGCAACGCCGCCCTGGGCTCGTATATCGGCCGGGACGCGCTCCAGCGCCATCACGGCTTGTGCGCCAGCCTCGGCCGCGATAACCGCTTGTTCCGCATTGATTACGTCCATTATGACGCCGCCCTTCAGCATCTCCGCCAATCCGACCTTGGTGCGCCATGTTGATTTCTGACGTTCCGACCAGGATGTATCTTCCATATATGTATCCACCTTTGTAGCAATGAAGTAAGGTTCTTGGGGTAAGTAAGTATACGATATAAGAGTCCTGCACAAAGATCAAGCAATCTGAACAAAGCAGTCGAGTTATCGTCTTCCGTGAAAACACACCACATGCTACACTAGCACTCGTGGCGCACAAACTTACAGAGCGATTATCCGAAATCCAGGAAAACATCGCGGCAGCTGCCGCCCGATCTGGAAGACAACCAGAAGATGTGCAGCTCATTGCGGTTTCCAAGACTCATACTATTTCCTCTGTCATAGAAGCGTACGAGGCCGGACTCCGGAATTTCGGTGAGAGCAGGGTGCAGGAGGCTGAGGAAAAGTTCCACGGTGGTACCGAGCTGGCCGATCTAAAGCTTCACCTCATAGGCAGGCTGCAGTCCAACAAGGCAAAAAAGGTTCCTGGACTTTTCTGTTGTGTACACTCGGTTGACCGCGAATCTCTTGTGCAAGAGCTGAACAAAAGAGTTCAGGAGTCGGAGCACCCTTCGACAGCACAACTCGATATACTTATTCAACTGAATACCTCAGGCGAGGAACAGAAGCAAGGTGTCTCAAGTTATGAGACCGCACGCGATCTCATACGCGCTTCACGGAACTGCTCCGCAGTTCGTGTGGTTGGTTTCATGACCATGGCGCCGTTCACGGACGACACAGAGCTTATCCGACAGTGCTTCATTGCCACTCGCGAGATTGCACAACGATGTCGTGAGCAGTTTCCGGATCTTCCCTTGCACGAGCTTTCAATGGGTATGAGCAACGACTACGAAATTGCAGTAGAGGAGGGAGCTACCATGGTACGCGTGGGAAGCGCCCTGTTTGGAGACAGATGAGCAGGACTCACATTCGTCTTTGTGCAACTTTCCTCCTCATCATTGGCGGGACTACAACGGCGCCTTTTGGAGCCGGGATCGGCCTTTTTGCTCAACAGGTGAGCTTTGATGACAACGAGATCGCGGCCGAGCCCTACAGACCGGACGAGTTTCCTGGCCCTTTGCTAGACCTTCGGCGCTTTAGCATCATCGCAACCGGTGCGTTTCCCGTGACCATGTTTTTTGGCGGCCTGTTCTACGAGTTTGCCCGGTTCGGATACTACAGTGCTCAGTCCGGTGAGATTCGCGGTGATTATGCGCCGCTATTCTTCGGGCCCACTACCGGCCCTCGCTTTGACCCGGGCGAGCAGCGAAACGTATTAATGATTGGAGTAAGCTTGTCCTTGTTCGTGGCACTGCTGGATTTCACCCTCGGCCGTATCGAGGCTCACCGCGCCGATAACCAACCCACGATACAAGAATAACAAGAATAGCAAGAAAGGAAACAACGCAATGATTCACAACGATGCAGGCTGGTACTCACAATGGAAACAGTAGAAGCTTGCCTCATCATTGAACAGCCAGAGCAGGTAGGACGTCGAGTCGACCAGGTCATTGCTGACAGCGATCTACCGCTGAACAGGAGTAGACTCAAGTCACAGAATGCCGAAATTTTCTGCAACGACCAGCGGGTAAAGGCCTCGCACCTCGCCAAACTGGGCGACAGACTGCGTATTGTGTATCTCCCGGAACCCGACAACACCCTCACTGCTCAAAAGGTCGAGTTTGGTATAATTTATGAAGATGACGATGTAGTAGTGGTCAATAAACCACGCGGTTTAGTGGTTCACCCCGGCGCAGGCAACTTTGAAAACACACTCGCGCATGGTCTC
>PXEI01000089.1 GCA_003564775.1 Spirochaetaceae bacterium | reverse complement strand
GCCGGTGCCGAGTCCAGGACCAGCAGACCCGCCGCCTGGAGCTCACCATCAACCTCTGCGAAGGTGCTGTGCGGCACCAGCCCAATCAAGGATGAAACAAAGGTACTCTTCCCGCTCCCACTTGGCCCTAGTACCAGAATCCGCTCACCGGGATTGCTGTGGAAAGTCAGCTCCTGCAGCGCCGGAGCGCTGGCTTTGGGATAGCGCACGCTCCAACGCTCAGCGCAAACGGCACTCATTCCGCTGAGCCTTCCTGGTAGTCAACGTAATCAACCGCGAGTCCGGAGGTCACACCGGTGCGGTGAACCGCGCCCGCAAGGAGACGGCCAAGCACCGCACCCAGCAGCATTCCGCTTACGACTCTGATCACAAACATGGCAAGCACAAGACCACCCGCCAGCTCCCAGTAGCTAAAGCGAAACCAGGTGTAGAGAAAGCTAAAGACCGCGGTACACGCCCCGGAGGCAATGAGTACCGGCCAGGAGTAGCGCTTCCATCTGGTGAGCATGAACGGCACCTCGCTACCGGCGCCCTGCACCAACCCTGTCAGCAGGAGTATTGCCCCGGATGGATTGCCTGCGATTATCTGCACAATCACGGTGAGCATTGCGGTACCGAATGCGGCGCCGGGCTTGCGAATAAGCCAGGCGGCAAATACTGATCCGCTAAACCAAAAGCCCATGAGTACATCCATAGTAAGCGGCCCCAGAACCGACTGCAGCACCAACCACACCTGCACCCAGCCAAGATACAGGAATGCAAATACAACGCCGATTATTGCCAGGGTTACGGTCTCTCGCACTGTCCATTGTGGGCGTAGTGCGGGCGGTAGCACTCGGCTCCGCTTTTCAGTTGGTGAGTTCGCTGAGTTGATATCCGACATCTTAGTTCTCCTTGTATGTCTCGGCCCGGTTTGAAGAGCTGCTCTTCTTGGACGGACTTCCTTTCGATGCTGTGAGATGAATGACCACATGCCCGGTATCGCGTGCGGCAGACGCAAAGCAGTCTTCAACCGCGGCAAGAACATGCGCGAGGTCGCCACTGAGCCGGGTGCAGAAGTGTTTGCTGCGGTCGAATACCTCGGCCTCTTTGACAGCCGCTACGGCACCGGCAATGCTTTCCATGTAGTGGGAAATCCCAAGTGGGTAGAGTGAAAACTGAGCGTCAATCTTGAGCCCGCTTGGTGGTTTGCCAGCGCCACTCGTGGCTTCCTCGCTGGCGCTCCCGGCTTTGTTGTCGCTCGCGGTCGTGCTGTCGCTCGCGGTCGTGCCAGCCGTTCCGGTAGTTGGCCCCTCCGGCGTGCAGATTGGGTCATCCGGTTCCCCCGGGCAACCTCGTGAGAACAGGGCCGAAAGCACTACATGCCCGCCAGCACGGCAGGCGGCCTCGTAGGCTCGTTCAACCGCGGCAAATACCCCCGACGGTGGCCCCACCACCAAGGTAGAGATGTCGTCGGTCTCGATGCGCAACCCATCTGCGCCGTCGAAATCGCGCATCGCCTTGACCGCTGGAAGAATCACCTCCACAAAATTGTCGCTCATGGGATACAACGAGAACTGGCATCCACAGAACATTACTCGCCTCCTTCCTGAAGGGCCGAGTCTGCCGGATGTAAGAAGAAAGGCAGGACACAAAAAAAGACGTCTCCCGCTGAGGATGACGTCTTGTTTGCTACGGCTTGAGAGCCGCCGACAATCTCCCTCCGCCGGCATTACCCGGTTCAGGTTCATAGGGTCGAGGGAGCGCATCTCCCTCCTCTCAGCCTGCGTTACTCGCGCAAGCTCCCCTGAAATTATGTTAGCCAGAATGTAACGAGTCGCATGGGGTCCGGTCAAGTCTTTTGTACACCGTGATAGTTCCCGGTGTGGTGGTCATCATGAAACAGCCGTACCAAGGCCAAGGCCAATGCGCTCTACACCCTTACTCGCGGTATGAGACCTCCAAACGGAGCATATCCTTGAGCTGTATTCCGTCTTCAAAAATCGGTTCGTGGTAGGTGCGCAGAAAGTAGTCGCGGTCTACAGCAACGGCGCGAAAGCCAGCCCGCTGGTAGAAGGCGAGCTGGTAGCCAAATGTGCCGGTGCCCAGCTCAAGGCGCTGCGCCCCAAGACCGCGGACATGCGCAACAACGTACTCCAGGAGCTGCGTGCCTATACCCTGAGCCTGCCGCTGCGGGTCTACCGCAATGCACATGAGTTCATATACCTGGGGCGATGTTTCCAGAACGGCACAAGCACCGACGGTATGCTGTTCCACCTTGATGGCAAAGCACAACGAACGCGGCAGGTAGCTTAGGAGCTTCTCGCGCGAAGGATCAGCCTCAAGCAAGAGCTCAAGGGACAGTTCCTGGTACGGAACTTCCTGTACTGTCACTCTTTCCCTCCTTCCGCTTCACCTGTCGTGGGCAGGGCCTGCTCAGCTGTGTTCCCAACTTGCCGGATACAGTCCTTCGGTTATGATGCGGTGGTAGTGATCCGGGTCGGTGTTGCCCTCGGTACTTACAATGAGCACCTGAGCCTCCGGCCCCAGTCCCAGGGCCTGCCAGGCGGCCTCGGCCCCGGCATTTCCGTTCTGCCGCGCATGCGACAAGCCCATGACTATGCCCAGACCTGCCACCGCCGACTCACCGGCAACCAATGCTTCATCACCCCCGCGCGGCTGTGAGAGAGCCCGCATGGCCGAGGCCGACACCGAGTCGGCCACCGCAAAGTAAAGATCAGCATGATCCCGCAGAATGGGCCAGGCAAGGCGGTTGGGCTCACCACACGCCAGGCCAGCCATGATCGAGTCAAGCTCGCCACCTATGTCATGCGGTTCACCGTCGGAAATGCGCACCGACTCGTAGTAGCAGGCGGCCGCGGTTGGCTCCACAACAGCAACTCGGGGCCGCTTCTCCCCGTAACGTTCGGCAATTGCGGCGGCAGCCCCGCCAGCAAAACTACCGACACCGGCCTGCAGAAACGCAACATCCGGGCGAGCAACACCGGCAGCCTCAAGCTGATCTGCGACCTCATCCAACACCACCGCATAGCCTTGCATGATCCAGAGCGGAATATCGCGGTATCCTTCCCATGCGGTGTCCTGCACAATAACCCCGCCGTGTTTTTCCATATACGCACGTGCCACCCGAATCGTTTCATCGTAGTTACCCTCGGTTACCTGCACCTCGGCGCCCTCTTTTTCAATGGCGGCAACACGGTGTGGAGACGACCCCTTTGGCATGAACACCACCGCGCGGTGCCCAAGCTCACGGGCAGACCACGCCACCGCGCGCCCGTGATTCCCGTCGGTTGCCGTAACAAAGTTCACCGTCCCCAGCTCCGCCCTGGCCTCCGGCGCATTCAACCGTGCAAAACTCAGCTCCTCGGGGGCAATTCCCAACTT
>PXEI01000198.1 GCA_003564775.1 Spirochaetaceae bacterium | reverse complement strand
TTGCAAGAAGTACCGTGTCGCCAATTCCGGCGCCAAGAGTATCTATTGCCACGGTGCAAACACCCCTGCTTTTGAGCTTCCTTGGTTCCAACATCTCCACAACAAGTAGCTTGTAGCTCAACAACGATTCTTCTTTCTGTGTGGCAACCACACTCCCAATGATTCTGCCTAGTTCCATCTCAATTACCTCACAATCGGCCGCGGCCGGAGCCCCCAACAAGCGTTAGGTTCCGGTTGCGGGCCGCTTCTCGTGCAAGCGGAGTTATTTGGAGTCCATCGGGAACAACAACGGATGTTCCCGGTTCGTACTGCTGCAACATGCCAGCGGTCAGCCAGCCCTTAGCCTGATATATGCCTGAGTTTGAAGCAGAGGCGAATGCCCCATCCGTGCGCCCCAGTGTATTCGCGCTGGAGACGGCAGGCGTGTTCAACGGCTTGGTGCCGAATAGTCGGGCGTCGATCTCGTTTAGGAACTCACCTTCCGGTACCAGACATACGCCTAAATCGCTCAGCGAATTGAGATTAGCGGCAAACACATCGATGTACGCAGAGGTTGCGTTGAGTTTGTCCGCGAACACCGTACCGGCCTTGACTGCAGGGTCAGCTCCGTCACGCACCGCAATAACCGGAAGACCGGCCAGCAAAGCCCCGCCAACAGCGGTTACAATGGGCGAGTCCAGAAGCCCGGCACGCAACTGCGCTGCAAGATTCATGGTAAGTGTTGGAACCAGCACCAGATCAATATTTCGTGTGAGCTTGGTAACAGGCACCCAGTCACCCGGCGCGTAGAGCGTGGAAAATCCCATCTGGATAAAGGAGTCCATACCAAAAAGCTGAACTGCCGTGGGACTCAGCAAACCTACAGTATGGTGTCCAGCGTCAGAGAGCCGCCTGACGGCCTCTTTCCCAACGCCAAACCCACCACCAGTTCCGCTAAACACCGTTAGAACACGGTAGGGCTCCTGCTTTGCCAGCTGGGTTCGGAGACTTTGGAGTACTAGCTCAACCATGCGTTCAATCATTTCCGCGTTCATACCACCTACCTAGTTCCAACAGTCCTGTCCTATACCTCTTTGTCTGAATCGGAGTTGGGCCCTGATTCTCTTTCCGTTGCTTCCGGTTTTGCCTGTTCGGGTTCCGCTTTTAGTGGCGGTTCCGCTTTAGCTTCCGGTTGGGGAGTGGGTGCCGGTTCTTTCTTGGGTGCCGGTTCGGAAGTGGGCTCCGGTTCCTTCTTGGGTGCTGGCGCACTCTTGGCGGCGGTCTTCTTTGCACCGCCCGAGCTGGATGCTGGGCCTCCGGCAGTGCCCGACCCCGAGCCTGAACGCTGAGATTCGTGTGGCCCAAAGCGGGCGATGAGTGACTCGGTGTCGGTGTGAGGTCGAGGAATGACAAGCTGAGACCGCACCGTTCCAATGCGCCCGGCTGCAGCAGTGCCAGAATCAACCGCAGCCCTGACCGCTCCAACGTCACCAGTAAAACCAACCGCAACCAGACCGCCTTTGGCAAATTCGTAGCCAAGTAGCGTAACGTTGGCAGACTTGGCTGCTGCGTCTGCCGCCTCAACCGCTGCAACAAATCCCATCGTCTCTATGA
Source organism: Spirochaetaceae bacterium (assembly GCA_003564775.1). GTDB lineage: Bacteria > Spirochaetota > Spirochaetia > DSM-27196 > SLAA01 > SLAA01. The sequence continues at coordinate 1,796 of PXEI01000198.1, read as the reverse complement.
CACCGAAAGCTTTCCTACTACTCATAGAACACCTCTTTCTCGTAGTCGCCGTATCACTACAGATACGGCCCGTTTCACTTCTTCGTCCAGCGTTTCCTCTGCAGCACCCGCTACCTGTTCTTCGGAAACCGCTACCGTGCGTGCAGCACCAGTTGCTGCTGCCTCACGGGCAGAAGCGGCGGCCGACAAGGGCTCAAAGCGTAGCGGGTTTTGCGTTACCATCCGCGCCGCGTTATGTCCAAACATGCGGCACACAGGCCAAGCCCCGTCCTGCTCAAGCGAATGCCGCATGACCGGCGTCCCCTCCGGCATGTGGGCTTCGTGTAGCACGATCTCACTCCGGCCAATACCCACACCAATCCCAAAGGCAGAACGTCCCGCAGCAGAATACCCAAGCTCCAAAGCACCAGCTCCGCTTAAGGCAGTCTCCACGCGGCAGGGGACACCTTCTTCCTCCGCCCCAAACGAAACCCACCGCACATAGTCCTGGCTGATGCCGGACTCAACAGCAAGAATTACTGCCGGGCGATCGTCTTCAGCCGACATTAGACCCGCCCCTCTTCAATACGCCGTTGGTAATTCAGCAAGAGACCGGTTGCAACCGCATTCACCGGACCAAGACTGCCGCGAATATTCGCGGTGCCGACTACCGTTCCAAACTCCGCAAGTTTGCGCACCATCATCTCGGACAGCTCAAAGTCCATACCGGATCCACCGACAACAGCAACGAAATCTATGTTGCGCAGGTTACCCAGTGGCGCAACCTCTTCAAGCGCTCGTATAGCATTGCGAAGAAAGACGCGCCGCTTTGCCTCACGCCGCACCTCACGAATGCGGTCTATGTTATGACGTGTATCTATGGGTGAAAGTCCGTTCTCGGTGACCAGCGCCACCCGCCCAAACAGGCGCGGATCAAGCGGCTGTGGAAAGAACTGGACAGTGTTGTCTTCATTTCGAATGTGAAAAAGACTCTCAACCTTAGCCAAGGGGTACTTTTTTATTTGCTCGGCAACATCAAAAGCGCCATCACCTTCAATTCCAAGCTCACGCTGAATAAGCATGGTAACCATGTCACCCGCGCCTGCTAAGTGCATGCTTCGCACCGAGTGGTCTTTTGCCAGAAGTGCCGCGTCGGTTGAGCCAGCACCAAGATCAAGAATTGCCAGAGGAGTTGAGATTCCGGGCGTGGTCAAGGTACCCACAACTGCATTGTCTGCCTCGACACCACCAAGCTCTACATCTACCCCAATCTCTTGCGTCAGGGCTTGCGCAAGCTGTTGCATAAGAAGACGGTCGGTACTCACCATTGCGGCCAGGCCTACCGCGTTCTCCATAGAGAACTCTTTTGCCATACCGCCAGAGACATGCTGTGGAACAAGACAGTCCACCGCAAGGATATCGCGAATTTTCACGTCTGAGGTGCTCTTACCGGTTACATCGGCCATGGTACAGCGCACTCGTTCCACCATACCGCCAACGTTCGTTCCCGGTTCTCCCTCTACGTCTACCAGCTCACCTACATCGGAGCGTCCCTGCATTATTGCATCGGCCCCGCCGTCAAGCTCCACCGTAATGGACTGCTGCACCCCAAGGAGCTTCAGAGTTCCGGCCGGTATACGCCGGGTCTTTACATCGCCTTCCGGCGTGCGAATAACCACCGCCGAACGCAGACCAATGAGCGCCTTTGCAATAGGAATAACCATTGAAGTCTCTTCGGGAGTGAGAGAGAAAAGGGTGGCCAGCCCATAAGGATTAGACAGCTGTCGAATCACCTGCCCTCGATCGGCCACCTCGAC
>PXEI01000394.1 GCA_003564775.1 Spirochaetaceae bacterium | reverse complement strand
TTCCCAAATTGACATCGTAGAAAAGGGGTCGGATTCCCGCGTTGCGATCATAAAGTGATCCCTTTCCCGTCATATTATTGTGCGATGATCTTGCCATTGTGGTTGGTTTGTTTTCGATGAGTGGACCGTTTCCGCCGTACGCGGAGTACCGCGATACGACGGTTTCGGTTTTTTGTTGTTATCCCAGCAGCAACCGCATGGTTTCGATGAAGCTCATTCCCCGGATTTTGACGAAAAAGTCGACGGCATTGCCCGACTCGCCGGTGTCGGTGCGGATCCAATAGTTCTCTTTTACGACGAGGTTGCCGGGTTCGCCCACCAGGCGGTGATTTCCGTCCTCGAGAGGCTGAAGGCTGTGACCCATGGCGGCGAGCAGGGGTGCGAGTTCGCGCTGGCGGGCGCGGCGGATGTCCGCCGCGTCCCAGCGCTTGAGGGGTGACTTAACGGGTTGAGAGGTCACGGTTGGTTCTCCAGTGGGGTTGCAGAAGGACGCGGTTGACCTGGGGGAGGTCGACGGTTTTGCTGTGGTCGCGAACCGCTTCGAGCAGGGCGGAGACGCAGAGGTTGCGACAGCGTCGGAGCAGGCCTTCGGAAGAGCGGAGGACCAGATCGAGGGCCTCCTCGGTGAAGGTGTTGTGGCCGAGGCCCACCCGGTCGAGTTCGCGCAGGACGTAGGCCTGCAACTCCTCTGCGAGCAGGGGTTTCATTACGTGGGAGTAGGTGATGCGGGAGCGAAGGTCGTCGTTGACAAGCAGCCGGAGCTTGTCGAGCATGGGGGGCTGGGCGACGAGGAGAAGGCAGTGGTTGCGGGGGAAGTCCTCGAAGAGCAGGCGCAACTTGCGCAACGCGTCGAGTTCCATGAGGTGGGCGTCATCAATGATGGGCATGAGCAGCCGGCCCTCGGTATGAAGCTTGAAGGCGACCTCGATGAGGGCGCGTTCGCGGTGGGTGTCCCTCGCCTTGGCTTCGGCGCCGAAGGCCTCGCAGAGGATCTGCAGGGAGCCGGAGTAGGTGTGGAGGGTGCGGTTGAGCACGGGGGTGATCAGACGTTTGGGGTCGTGGTCGGCCAGAGCCTGCTTGAGCACGCTTTTGCCGGTGCCGGGCTCGCCCATGAGCAGGCAGAGTCCGCCCTGTCGGGCGTGCACGCAGAGCACGTCGAAGACGGTCTGCTGATGGGGGAGGAGTTCGGTGGCGGAGGGGTCGAAGGGGTTGGCGCTGAGGCCGAAGTGTGAACGGATCATAAGGGACCTTTTGGAAGATAGGAGATGGAAGATAGGGGGAGGTCAGAAGTCAGAGGTCAGAGGTTGAGACCTTGGATTGGAGTAGGCTGCCTGACCTCTCCGCTCTGAACTCTGACCTCTTCGCACGGTCATTGGCCTGGAAGTCCAGGAGGGTGGCTTCACCGAGGCGTTCGCCTTTGTAGTAGACGAGGATGCGGTCGGCCTGACCGCGTCGGTAGCGGACCTGGATCTTTCTGGCGGAAAGGTCGCGGGGGGCCTCGTAGCGTTTGCCGCCGACCTGAAAGGTGTTGTCCTTGCGCACGGAACGCTCCTCTTCGAAGAAAAACAACTCGTCGTTGGCCTCCATGGGATCGAGGAAGCGCAGTCTCCGGCTGTCCATGGCAAAGCGGTCGATGGGCTTCATGCCCAGGGTGCCGTGGATAGAGGTGTGGTATTCGTTCTCCACCCAGTCTCGGAACTGTCGGTTGAGGACCTCCAGACTGGAGAGATCCAACTCGCGGATGAGGAAGCGGTCGCGCACGCCCCGGAAAAAGCGTTCGATTTTGCCCTTTGCCGCCCCATCGCGGACCGGAGTGTGGCAGAGCAGGGTTCCGACCCTGGAGCAGATCCAGTTGATCTCCGCGCAGGTGTAGATGGCCCCGTTGTCCACGTAGAGAGTCTCGGGCACCCCGCGCTTATAGAAAGCGGAGCGGAGGCAGGTCACAAGGTTTTCGGTATTCTCCGAGAAGAAGAACTCGCCGTGGGGAATGACCCGCGAGGCATCGTCGATAAAGGCGATAAGCTTGACTTGGGTGTGCCCTCCGCCGTTCTTCAGATGAGGCCCGAACATGGTATCCATCTGCCACATTTCGTTGGCGTAGGCCTTGGAGAAGGCCAGGCGGCGTTTGCTTTGGGTCTGATCGGCGGGGGTGAGCAGATCGTACTGCCGGATAATGCGGAACCAGGTGGTTTGAGCGCAGGACTGGGGGGAGATGAGCCCCCGTTCAATGCAGCGGCGGTAGAGAGCCATTTTGGTGAAGCGTCCATTCCGGAACTCGGGAAGGACGGTTTCGATGGCCTCGCGTATCTCCTCGGGGGCGACCTTGCGGGTACGGCCTTTGTCGGCCCGGGGGCGGGAGCGCAGAGCTTCGACCCCGAGTTGCTTGTAGAGGGAATACCAGGTCTGGATGGTGCGCCAAGTGAAGACATGGGGCACCCCGTCCTCATCGTGGAAGGTGCGCTGGGCGACCTCCTGAATGCGGGCTTTGATGGTGTGTCCGGGGGCGGTTTCGATGGCACCGACCACCCGGAGCTTGAGATAGACGCTGATGCGCTTCATAGGACTCCTTTTTTGGGTTGAGGAGCCCTTATGCCCCGCCCGGAGGAGGGGGGTAAGTCCAAAGCGCTTGCGGGTGGTGTTGCCGGGGATCGTAAAAGCTTGCAAGGGTCCTCCGAAACCGTCAAAGAGCGGGAAGTATCAGAGAGGAAACGGCAGTTGTACGCCCGTCTGGTATGCGCGGATCGGGTCCTCTGAACCGAACACCGACCGTAGGTGGAGCAGCGTTTGGACAGAGGGGTTCCGCGCCCTATTTACTTCCGGGGGAGGCCCCCGTGCGGAGAGAGGTGTGCGCAGGGAGGCGAGGGAAGCGCGGATGCGGCGAAGGATGCGCCAGGCGCAGTCCGGGGAAAGCGGCTCGCCCGCCTGTTCCCATGCCGAGCGAACGGAGCCCCCCTCCATCCAGGCCTGGAGAAAGATCCAGAGGGTGGAAGAGGGAATGCACCGATGATATAGAGAGCGTGCCAGGCGGACAGAAGGGGCGTGGCCGCACCCCCCGCGCTCCGGATTGCAGTATACACGCCATGCGCGAACGCCCCGTTCGTTCGGAGAGATATAGCCCCGGATGACCCCGTGACGTTTGAGAGCCCCCACATGGTGGCACCGCGGGCAGGCGGCCATAGGCAGGCGGGTCAAAAACGCAAGCAGAGAGGTGGAGTCGGAAAAGAAGCGGCAAAACATGCCGCCCCCATACCCTCCGGCGGCACAGGAAGCCATTCGAAGGCGGGGCTGAATAAAACGGGAAGGGACCCCTTGTCAGGGGCGGCACCGCGGCACCGCGAACTTCCCGAATTGCAGCGGCACAGCTCGCAGGTTCACTCAGGACCGCACAATCG
>PXEI01000174.1 GCA_003564775.1 Spirochaetaceae bacterium | reverse complement strand
GGCGGAGCTGCTCACCTACGTACAGCGCCGCAGTGATGCCGGACGCGGCGTGCGGCTCCTCTTTGCTGGCCCTCCCGGCGGGGGCAAGACACAGTTTGCGCTCTACCTTGCGGCCGAACTTGGGCGAGAGGCCATGCTCCGCAGACCTTCAGACCTGCTGAGTCCCTTTGTCGGAATGGCGGAAAAGCAGATTGCCGCTATGTTTCGTGAGGCACGGCAGAGCGGAGCCGTCCTTGTGTTAGATGAGGCCGATGCCCTCCTGGGCGACCGCAGTAACGCACAGCGCAGCTGGGAACTGAGTCAGGCCGCCGAGTTCCTGCAAGGCATTCAAGAGTTCCCTGGCATTCTCATTGCCTGCACCAACCGTGTTGAGCACATAGACCCGGCCCTGCGCCGCCGCTTTCACCGGCACGCACATTTTGGAGCACTGCGCGCGGACATGCTGCCAGCTGCACTCGGGCGCTTCTTTCCGCAGCACACCTGGGCCGCTGAGACGACATCGCTCCGGAAGCTCTCTACCGGGCCCGCACTTATGATGAGCGATATAGCCACCGCAGCCGATGTGCTTGAGTTTGTTGACGACATGGAGAACGAGGAGCCAGACAGGAGTGAAGGGCCAACGACAGCCGTCCCCAGCGCAGACCGCATTGTTGCCGTCCCCAGCGCAGACCGCATTGTTGCAGAGATCCTCTCAAACGCAACCGCCCGCGACATGTCCCGCGGCATTGGGTTTTAGCGGAGCAGGCCCGAATAGGCCGCAACGGTTTGGGCCGGAACAGACGGGCCGGAACAGACATGGGCGCCAGGATCCAAGGTCTGCGCATTACAGCAAATTCGGTGACATAAATATGGCCATATTTATGTCACCGAATTCCGATTGAATTCTATATCTCTGGCACTCAGGTGCTCGGGTGCAGTTGGACCACGGTTCGGCTCACCGTAGTGCACAATTCCGTGCTAAACTCCGAAACATGAGTTTTCGAGCAAAGATGCAGCGTGTGGCATTTATTGACCGGCGTCTGCGCTACAAACGTGACTATCCCTCGGCAAGCACCTTTGAGCATGACTACCTGGAAGATGCCGGGGAGACCTTTGACAAGCGCACCTGGAAGCGCGACATAGAGTGGCTCCGTGAGCAGGGAGCGCCTATTGAGTATGGCCCCCGCAGGCACGGGTACTACTACAGTGATGAGAGTTTTACCCTGCCAGCGCTCAGTCTGAGTGAGGGAGACCTGCTGGCAATTCTGGTTGCCGACCGCGCACTCTCCAGCTACCGCAACAGCCCCTTCTACGACCGAATGCAGCAGGTCTTTAACCGGCTGGCAGCCTTTCTGCCGGACCGGGTAAGCGTGCACAGCACCGAGCTTGCCGGGAACCTCAGCGTCATTGCCGAGCCGGTAACCGAGATCAAGCAACAGGTCTGGGACACCTTGCAGGGCTGCCTGAATGAAGAGCGCACAGTCCGCATTCAGTACCAGGCGCCCGGCTACAGCACCCCCGCGGTGCGCAAGGTCAACCCGTACCACATTGTGGGCCACAAAGGAGAGTGGTACCTCCTGGGCTGGTCGGAGCATGATGAGAGCATTCGCATTTACGCACTGGCGCGCATCAAGAGCTGCCGCAAAGAGACCGCCCGCTTTAACCGCCCAGCGGAGTTCCGTGCGGATGACTACATCGACCCGTCCTTTGGCGTGTTTCTTAAAGAGGAACAGGTCGATGTCGCAATTCGCTTTGACCCGCCGGTAGCCTCCAAGATTATGGAGCGCAGTTGGCACCCAAAGCAGCGCATAGAAAAGCTCACTGGTGGAAGTATCGTCCTGCATTACACAACCAATCAACAGACCCAGACCCTGTTCTGGGTCTCAAGCTGGGGCCCCAACGCCGAGGTGCTCAGCCCACCGGCACTTCGGGCCCGCGCCGCCGAGTGGTTCCGCGCAACGGCCGCACGGTATCAATAGGGCGAGGCGAGCTTAGCAGGCACTGAATAACGGACGGGGAAAACAGCTGAACGAAACCTTGTGGCTGGCCACTCAGGCGCATACGCAACTAGAGCTCAAACTCCAAGACAGTACGCCTCCCGTGGTTTGTTTCAACGGAGTAGGTACCGTTAAGCTGCTGAACGAGCATCTGCACAATAGTGAGTCCAAACCCTGTTGATTTGCCTGCGGTGAATGCGTCATCCTGTCCTATCCCATTATCCTGAATGCTGAGGGATATCTTGGACTGGCTCTTGTCCAGTGTGATGAGCACATGGCCGCCATTTCTTCCGGTGAAAGAGTACTTGAAAACGTTGGTCAACAGCTCGTTTATGATGATACCAACCGGGATCAGTTGTTTAGAACTCAATAGGAAATCGGCAACACGCTTCTCAATGTGCACGTCCATGCGATCAGGAAAAACTGCAACAAGGGCGTCAACAAGGCTCTCAACATAGTCCTTCACCGAGACATCCCTGTAGCCGGTACCTATGAGCAGCTTCTCATACAGCACTCGGATACTCTGAACACGAGAAATGGCCTCGCGCAGGGCGAACTGAACCTCAGCGTTGTCTGTATCCTCGGCCTGGAGCACAAGGAAGCCCTCAATCTGGGCCATATTGTTCTTGATGCGGTGGTGGATTTCCTTCAGGAGTGTCACATTCTCAGTTAGTTGGCGTTGTGTTTCATCTTCGGCAATCTTGCTTTCGGTAATGTGCCGGGTGGTGAACAGAATTTGCTCCGGGGTGCCGTCCTCATCACTGAGCACCGTTCCAATAGTCTCAAACCAGAGGTACTCCCCATCACGCCGTCGGTACCGGTACTCTCCGGTCGGCTGCTGCCGGAACTGCAATATTTGGTTTAGTACCGCAGCAATACGCTCAATGTCGTCTGGGTGCACAAACTCGGTGGCGTTTTTGCCAACCATATACTCCAGGTCGTATCCCAGCATCTCATGTGACTTGCTTACCATTCGAATGGTGCCGTCAAGGTCGGCAATTGAGATTAGGTCAACGCTGTTGTCAAGAATCTTCTGCAACAAAAGCTCCTTCTCTTTCAGCTCTTGTTCAGCCTGTTTGCGTACGCTAATGTCACGGAAAAAGACTATGATTATATCGTCCTCTCCACCAAGGAACGATGCGGAGACCTCCACGTCAAAGGTGCTTCCGTCCTTTCGCCGGTCGCCAGCTTCAAAGGTCGCATGTCCGGTTGACTTGATTCGCTCAAGGCGTGCTGCGGTGAGCTCGGGATCTTCATCAACAGCGATATCCGCTATCGACAGCTGAAGAAATTCCTCTCGGGTATACCCACACATCTCACACGACGCTTCATTCACATCCAGGATCCTCCCGTCCATGTCTACAACATAGAAGCCCTCCCGGGTAGTGCGCAGGATTGAACGCAGGTAGTTTACGGTGTTTG
>PXEI01000365.1 GCA_003564775.1 Spirochaetaceae bacterium | reverse complement strand
GAGCCGTAGGAGATCCTGCCGCCCGCCTTAGTGAAGACTCGCTCCGAATTCTGCGTGCGGTTCGCTTCTCGGTACAGCTTGGCTTTCACCTGGCCCCTGACACCCTCGCCGCATTATCCCCTGCTGCACCACGTCTCACCGCGATCTCGGTCGAACGGGTGCGCATTGAACTTGAAAAGATTCTCGCTTCGCCGCAACCGTCGCTCGCCTTCAGACTTTTTCGTGATCATGATATTCTCCCATACATTCTACCGGAGTTATTGCCGTGTGTGACTGCACCAACAGGCGACGATGCTCCTGATCTTTCCCTGTACGAGCACCTTATTCGGAGCATGGATGCGACGCCTGGCGACCGCATTGAGTTACGTCTGGCCGCTTTACTGCATGATATCGGTAAACCTACAACTCAATCTGTGGACGCTGATGGAAGCCTCCGGTTCACTAGACATGAGCGAGAGTCAGCACGAATGGCTTCGGAACTGCTGAGACGGCTTTCTTTCCCAACGCGATTGATACGTCAAGTGGAGCACTTAGTCCTGCACCACATGTTCTTTTACGAGCCGTCATGGAGTAGTTCAGCAATCAGGCGTTTTGTTGCTCGAGTTGGAATGGACAACGTTGCAGATCTTGTTCAGCTTCGTCGAGCGGACACCTCTGGAAAACATGATGGTGCACGTTCTTCTCCACTTCTTAACGAACTTCTTCGGCGGGTTGAACAAGAGCACCACTCAACTGGTGCTTTCGCGGTCAAGGAGCTTGCAATAGGCGGTCACGAACTTGCCGAGATCGGTGTGCCCAGGGGTCCCGAAATGGGCAAAATTCTTGAGGAGTTGCTTGAGACGGTTCTTGATGATCCCGAGTTGAATACCAAGCCAGCGTTGTTGAAAATTGCGAGCCAGCTTTACAAGACCAGGTTTGAACCGCTCGTACCAAGACCGGACGGTCCAGACGGTCCAGACTAACGTCCTTTACGAAAAGGCCTGGAATCCACTCCCCTCGAGCTCCAATCACGTTTCTCAGCAGCGACTGATTTATTCTGCTTCTCATTCTTGTTCGGCTTGGAATTCTTAGCTGGTTTTGGCGCTTTGACGTCGCGGTTAATTCTCTCGAACGCCAAGGCGGCGGCGTTTTGCTCCGCTTCTTTTTTGTTAGCGCCCTTCCCAGGGCCGTAACTCTTGTCGTTCACCACAACCTCAATCCAAAAGGTCTTGTCGTGATCCGGACCGGTTTTCTTAACCAGGTTATATCTTGGATAGGTCTTGTAGGTTTTCTGCACATGCTCCTGTAGGAGCGTCTTGTAGTCCTTACGGTGACGATCCTCAAGAACTTTGTTTATTTCCGGTACTATGTGACGTAATACAAACTTCCGTGCCGGTCGAAATCCTGAATCCACAAAGAAGGCGCCAATGACAGCTTCCAGACAGTCAGCTAGCAGCGCCTTTTTGTTGCGTCCACCGGAGTATTCCTCGCCTTTGCCAATGAGAATATAGGAATCTACCTCAATTCTACGCGCAACCTCGGCTAAACTGTCCTCGGAGACGACAAAGGATTTGATCTTGGCGAGATCGCCCTCGGGGCGGTCAGTAAGGTTCTCGAAAAGATACTCCGCAACCACGAGTCCTAAGACCGAGTCACCAAGAAACTCTAGCCTCTCATTATTATCTACATCCTGGCTTGACTCATTCGCGAAAGAACGATGCGCGAAGGCGAGATTGAGCAAATCTATGTCTCGAAACTTAATTCCGCTCCGGCGCTCGAAGAGCTGGAGCTCTTTACGGCGTTGGCCGGACACCGCAGGGGTGCGGTACTCGCTTGACTTCTTAGGTAGGAGCACAGTGATACCTAGTCGTAAAACATGGTGTGGGACGAACAGAGGCCCGAGGGCAGATTCAGCTTTCCAACCGAAACCACCCTCCGGGCCCTGGTTGTATTACTGCTGCTGAGAACGAATAAACTCGAGCGCGTCTTTAACGGTCTCGAACTCATTCGCCTTCTCATCTGGAATGGAGATTCCCATTTCTTCCTCAATTGCGTACACAAGCTCGTACGTATCGAGGCTGTCGGCTCCAAGATCCTGTCGGAAGGAAGAGTCAAGCGTAACCTTGCTTTCGTCAACCTCAAGTTTATCTGCAACGAGTTTCTTCATCTTCTCAAAAAGTTCATCCATGATAACTGCCTCCTATGTATTAATTCAAATCTTCTGAAGAAATAATCTCTTTTCCACGGTAAAAACCACATTTCGGGCAAACCCGATGAGGCAGCTTTAGAGCACCGCAGTTCGAACACCCGACGAGGTGCGGAAGCGTCAGCTTCGCATTGAGTACACGTCGGCGTCGAGTGCGCGCTTTCGATGCCTTATGTTTTGGTACAGCCATTTAGTATTCCTTTTAATAGTACAAGTAATGTAGGCAACAAGATAGACTATCCGTTTTGGTATTGTCAAGTCGGCGTGTCACAAGCTGTGGGCAAGCCTCTCTCTCAAGGCCCGAGCTACATTTTCGGGCACCATGCTTGAGATATCTCCATCAAGTCGCGCCAGTTCCTTGATTGCAGACGACCTCAGGACAAAATACTTCGGGTCGGTTGGCAGGAGGACTGTCTCAATTCGAGAGTCAAGTCCCCTGTTGATCAGGGATAGCTCAAACTCGTACTCAAAATCCGAGAGGGCACGAACACCCCTTACCATGAGTCGAGCCCCAATCTTTTCAGCAAACTCTACAATAAGCCGATCCCAGACATGCACTCGGACATTCGGGAACGCAGCTACCATCTCTTCCATGAGTTTCAGTCGTTCCTCGGGACTAAAGGTTGTATCTTTGCCCCGATTAACTGCTATTACGACTTCAATTTCGTCATAGATTGCAGCACACCGCTGAATTATGTTCAAGTGTCCATTTGTGGGAGGGTCAAAGGTTCCAGGAAACAACACACGCAACATGGGCGCATCATACCGGCGGGAGGGTATAAGGTCAATGTTATGCTGACTTACATGACTCTGAAAGCGTCGTGCTGCTATACTGGTCTCAATGAACACACCTGTAACCTGGAAAGACACAAAACGTCCCGGAAGGCGCGCGGATGCGTAAATCGTTTCACATCGCTTTCTTACTCATGGCGTCAGGTCTTCTGTTGCTTCATCCCCAACCATCTAACTCACCCGACTGGGTTCGGCCCCAGGATCGCCCAGCAGAACCTTGGCCGCGCCGTACTCACGATCTTCTTCATATGCAGCGCCTCGCCATACGAGGGGGACTGGAGGATCAAAGAAGTGCACTGCAACTTCTTGACCAACAGATTAAGGCGGACAGGGTGAGGGCAAGCGATATCGAAGTTATGCGCTTTCTTGAAGAGATGGCCTTAACTGGAATTCGAACCGAACGCAGGAACCCAGGCAGCCTGGCTGACAG
>PXEI01000225.1 GCA_003564775.1 Spirochaetaceae bacterium | reverse complement strand
CTCGGGAGCGACGGGGATTGAACCCGCGATCTCCGGCTTGACAGGCCGGCGCGATAACCAACTTCGCCACGCCCCCTTGGGATTGTCGGAACTATATTCAATGAGCCGCCCTTTTGTCAAGCGCTTCACTTCAATTGACATTCCGAATTCTGCATGCTACTTTTTCATAGACACCTATCTAGAGCTACATAAGTGTGGAGTGAATGCTGTACGTCAGATTCCCACTCACATTTTACAAGGATTACCATGGCCCGCACAGACAAAACCCCTAAACCCGAGAAAAAGAAGGATCCGGCCAACAAGCGCACGGGGCTTTATATTGGGAGCGTAATTGTTTTTATTCTTGCTACCGTCACTTTTATCGGTGCACCAGCAATCGGTGGAAGTATGGGAGCCGGTACCTCGGCACGCGTGCAGTTTGGAAGCTATCGTGGACGGCCAATTGAGTATGTCCAGGGCAACTTCTTTGAACGGCAGCTGCGAGCAATAGCTGAACAGCAAAACCAGGCAGGCTCGGAAGACCTTGAGTCACAGCTTTACTGGATTTGGCGTCAGGCCTTTGAATCAGCCGCAGTTCACACCGCAATAATGTACTATGCCGAACGCGGTGGGATGGAAGTCTCCGATGATCGGGTAGACACCGAACTCGCGCAGTATCCTGCATTTCTTGAAAATGGCCGCTTCAGTACAGAACGTTATCAAGCAATGCCAGCCGCCGAACGCTTCTCGTTGCGGACCTACATTGAAGAAATACTTATTCACCAACAGTTTCTCGAGGACATGATTGGTGACGATCGCCACTCGTCGGCCGAGGTAGCTTTTCTACAAGACATGGCTCAAACCGAGCGGAGGTTCTCCTTCGTATCATTTGAGTTTGATGATTTTCCGGAGGAGCAGGTGCTCAGCTATGCTGAAACCAACTCAGATTTGTTCCGACAAATCAACCTTTCACGCATCACCATCAACACCGGCCGATCAGATGCCGAAGAGGTTCACCGCCAGGCTGTAGAAGGCGTCTCATCCTTTGAAGAGCTTGCACGTACACACTCGGCAGATATCTTCTCCGAACAGGGTGGCGAAATGGGGTGGGAGTATTACTACGACCTTGAGCCCGATTTTGAAAACATCGATCAACTGAATGATGTGTTTTCTTTGCGTGTCGGTGAGATCTCTCCCGTGCTGCAGACACGCACCGGGTATGTGTTCTACCGGGTGAATGAACCGGTACGGGCACCCGACTTCGATGATACAGCAACGATCCGCGTCGTTCGAGATTACATGGACACCTTCGCCCGGGGGCAGATTGAAGATTTTGCGTACGACCGTGCAGAGGACTTTGCCACGCTTGCCGAGGATCTTGGCTTTCATGCAGCCGCCGAGCAACTCGGCCTCAGCGTTGAGAGGACTGAGTTTTTCCCCCTCAACTACCAGGGTGTTCCCTTCCTCGAACGTCCTCGTGCCGCAGAAGGTTCGGATCTTGACAACGCACCCAACCTCGAGACCTTCTTTCGAACGGCATTTAGTTTAGGTGAAGACGAAACGTCCTCCCCGTTGGTACTCAGGAACAAGGTTATGGTACTCAACTTCGCTGATGAGCGAACAGCATCGGCCAACACCCTGGATACCATCGAGATGTTCTTTGGAAACTACTTGCAAAACTTTCAGCAACAAGACCTGCAGCGTACGCTTATGAATCCTGAGTATCTGGAAGATAACTTTAACGAGGTATTCTTCAACCGAATACTCGGCTAAGAACGCAGGGATGTGGTGTACCCAGGCCACAGGCATTTCAATCTCATGATGCCTGACAAGCAACCATCACCCCATTCGGCGTTGTCATTCCGCGGAAGACGCCTTTACGGCCCCTCGCCTCGCGAGGCGGGGGACCGCCGGGCCGCAACATTCCAATGCTTCGAGCAATCACTGGTACTGATCCCCTCCCCCCTCCACGGCTTTGGTCTATCAACCGTGGTGACGGGTCTTCCGGCAGGCTCGAGCGTGGTAGCAGTAGAGCTTGAGCCGGAACTCAATCTCCTGAGTGTCGAGTCTCCTGAATCTCTCTTGCCTGCGCTTCTGGATGCGTATCCAGAACAGCTTCGATATTTTCACGCACCAAGTCTGCAACAGCTCCTGCAACACGTATGTCGTAACCTACCGAGTCACGTTCGCCGCGTTCACCTCCCGAGTTTGAATAACGGATACTCATTGCACGCCCAGGAGTATCGCGACCTCCAACAGGGCATTGAGGACGAACTCGCAAGACTCTGGCGAAACAGGGCTACGACCCTCGCACTTGGTCCGCTTTGGGTTCGAAATCTGTTCCGGAACCTTCCCCTGTTGGCCAGCATGCCGCGGCTCGGTACGAATGACCAAGCCGCAGAGTGTGCGCCCTGCTTCCCCGCACCAGGTACGAGCCATGCCAACAACGACCACACGCTGGAAGGCTCGTCCAGTAAACCGGTCATTGTCGTTGGGGCTGGTGCCTCCCTTCAGACCGATATCGACATTATTCGTGATCTACGAAACGAGGTTATACTCGTTGCCGCCGATAGCGCACTCATGCCGCTCCAGGGACATGGAGTTACGCCCGATGTGGTTGTTGTGTTAGAAGCTCAGCCCGTGAACCGCGAGCATTTTCTTTTTCCGCTCGGCACGCACGCCGGCACGCACGCCGGCACGCACGCCGGCACGCACGCTGGCACGCACGCTGGCACTCAACAGCCCACGCCATTCACCGCGTTTGATCTGTCGTCACTGCCGTCCCTGGCCCGTACGTTTGCGGCAACAGGAGGCTCGGTGTTTATCACCCGCTTTGCCGACATTTCGCTCTTTGACCGCATTGAACACTACGGGCTTGTTCGAACAACCGTAGCACCGGTGGGTTCGGTCGGAGTATGCGCGATAATGCTCACGTCCTGGCTGGTCAGCGGCCCTATCGGAATAACCGGCTTCGACTCGGCATATTCCGGAGGTCTGCCCCATACCCGCGGCGCAGCCTCGCATCGCTGGGCTCTCCGTCGCAGTACCCGGTTGGACCAGGAACCGCTGTTTGCGTTTCGCCACAGCCGCAGGCCTTTTTCCGTCACCGGCAAACAGGAACTCGCCTACTTTAGCGAGCCGAATCTCATAAGCTCGGCCGAACGCATCCGCGAGTTGTTCAAGTCAAATCCGCGTCTATTCGACTTTGGCTCTACGGGCCTTAAGCTCGGGCGCAAGGTTGAGTCGACAAGCGTTGCAGTACGTGCCGCGCTGAAGTTGAGCAGCTCAGAAACAAGTGCGAGGGACGAACCGACAGCACAGCAACAGCGGCCATTTGAGAATCAGCGCCTGATGTCAGAGCAGAAGAACCCGCCGCAGCACAAACGAGCCCAATTTGCTGAAGGCTCGGTCCACAAAGATGTGCTTTGCGCGTTTCTG
>PXEI01000002.1 GCA_003564775.1 Spirochaetaceae bacterium | reverse complement strand
GCAAGGTACCCAGACACGATCGCAGTCGGTTCTGTTAACCTCGCTGCTGCATCAGACCCGCTTGGGGTCTACCGTTCGGGTTTCTCTAACTATGGCGAAGGCCTGGACCTGGTGGCACCAGGAGGCAGACGAGACAACCCGGAAGTACCGGGAGTTTGGAGCACCTATATCAATGCGGATGATGAGCTTGGTTACGGGGCGATACAGGGAACATCCATGGCCACGCCGCATGTGGCGGCGGTGGCGGCACTGCTGTATGCGGTGAGCCCGGACATGGACCAGGAGCGTGTGCGGCGTATACTGCGGGAAACGGCGCGGAGTGTCGGGCCGGAACTGGAGTATGGAGCCGGTGTGCTGGACGCCTACGAGGCGGTTCGGGCGGCCCTGACCACGGCTTATGGTGGCCCCCTGCTTGCCCAGGACATACCAAGCCTTCCGGCCTCAACTGCTTTTTATCCCTCTCTTGCCCCTGTAGAAGCGCAAAGCTTGAGCGCCGAGAAGAGCCACAACTACGACAACCTTGTTCCGCTTCCGAGCATTTCGCCATAACACGGCACACCACACCACAACTCTCAGGTGTTATATTCTCAGTGAATTCATATCCTGTTAAGCTTGGGAGGCATATGAGCGCCGACAACGCAGAAGCAAAGGCAAGTCCACAAGCTGGAGACACAGTGATACGAGTAGTCATTATTGATGACCATCCGGTATTCAGAACAGGTGTCCGCTCAATTCTAGACCGCAACCCGGACGTGGAGATTGTTGGTGAAGCTGGCACGTGCTCAACCGCAATAACTACCGTAGGACGTTTACAGCCCGATATCATTCTGTTGGATCTGTCGCTCCCCGACTGCAACGGCCTTGATCTGACACAGGAGATCGAGCGCGTTTCAAAAAAAAGTCGCATTGTTGTCCTGAGCATGAAGACCCGGGCAGAAACCGCTCGACGTGCGTTTGCCTTGGGCGTCCGTGGGTATGTTACCAAGGACTCGGCTGCATCCCACTTGTACAAAGCAATTATGGCGGTGATGCAGGGGCAGGAGTACGTTAGTGAGGATTTAGCACCGGATGTGCATAATCACGACAGCCACGAGGCGCCGCTTGAGTACGGTTATGGCCTGCTTACCGCGCGCGAACAAGAGGTATTTCGGCTCCTTGCCGAAGGCAAATCATCAAAACAGATAGCGGGGCGCCTTGAAATAACCGCAAAAACCGCCGACAGCCACAGGTCAAACATATATCGCAAGCTGCAAATTGCGGATCCCATGGAGTTGGTGCGCTTAGCTGCACGAATGAACGTTATCGAACCCGATCGCTGGTAGCAGACCGTGAACTGAGCTTGGTGCTGGCCTGCCCATCCGGCACGCCTGAAATTACCGGCATACCCAAAGCAGTGGTGCCACGCAGGTCATGCTCCCGTATTGCATGAGAGTGCACGTGAACCTTTAACAAGAGACCGAAGCCACCCCCCGGAGTAGAACGAAACTCTAGCTGGGCGCCAAGAAAAGCTGCCCGCTCACGGATTCCACGCAGGCCTATGCGACGCGACTCGGTTTCTTCAAGATACTCCCCGTCCAGCTGCATTCCCACGCCGTCATCCTGGTACTTGACCAGCAAACGTGGATAGGAGAGCGTTAGGACGATCTCCACACTTCCGGCAGATGCATGCCGTTTTGTGTTGGTAAGGCACTCCTGGAGTATCCGATAGATGTTCTTATTGTGATCCTGACTGAGTCTGAGTGAATCAAGCCCGTAGGTGTGTAATGCAACGCCTATTCCAGTGCTGACCGAGAAATCACGCGTAAGTGCCTTCACTGCCCCGGATAGGCCTAACTCCTTAAGCTCTGGTGCGCCGAGCCCGTAGGAGATCTCACGCAGGTCTTGAGTAGCCTTACGGAGCAGGCCCAAGGCTGTTGGTGAGCCTGGCGGTCGCAGTTCCAGCTCCATAATAGCAGCCGACATAAGCTGCGCAACATCGTCATGCAGATCAAGAGCAATTCGCTCACGCTCATCTTCTTGGGCCTGGATAATGTGACGAGTGAGCAAACGCGAACGCTGTTCTTCCATCCGGGTTCGATCAAACTCTCGCTGATTGAGCACCACCGAGACTATACCCACAAGCAGCACGACAAGTAGGAGTACCAGCAGGATTCGGAACGCTCGATAGTGGGCTCTGGAGTAGTCCTCCAACCAAAAACGGAGCTGTTCAAGAGCACGCTCCATACGCTCATAGGCCGTGAACTCCATAGGCAGTTCCAACAAAACAAGTTGGGCATCCAGCCGCTCCCAGGCAGCATTCAACTCGCCAATGCGGTCATCTACCTCGGAAAACGTACCCCTGAAAAGAGCGACCGTTGAGTCGCCAGTCAGGTTCTGCAACTCCTCCGCCAACTCATAACGCAGAGCCTGCATGGACGCTTGGATGTCAGTTGAGGAGACCCCGGCAGGTGTCTCTCTGGGTTCTGGAGGCCGCTGTGTATGGGAAGCGTCGACTGAGCCTTCAGAGAGCATCTGCAGGTCACCAAGATGGCCGAACTTAAGCAGAGCCGCGTCGTGCCGAAAACGGTACCACTGGCTTTGGAAGTTCACCAACTCCACTCGCGCATTCGCAATGACCAACGACGCCTCAACCAACAACAGAAACACAGCAAGGAAAGCCAGAAACACCACAGCCGCCGCCACGAGCGCGGCGATCTCGGCATTCCAGTTGGGTGCTCCGGCTTTTCTTGTGTTTCTTGGCATCATAACGGCAACATCATACCGCGAATCTCTGGACAGGAATACAGCTACGTGCTACTACACGAATCATAGAGGCGGAACACAAAAAGATGAAACTGCACAAGACTCTTTTACGCCCAAGCCCGCTCGTGTGGATAATTATGGTTGCTATAGCAACTGCTGGCAACGTCATTCTTGCGCAACTGTCATTATATCTGAACCTGCCGCTTTTCATGGATACTCTCTTCACCGCGATTACTGCGGTGGTCGGTGGCTTCACCGCCACAGTTGTTGTTGGCGCCGGTACCAACATCGCCCTGGAACTCCTCAGTGGCCCCCGGATGGTGTATGCTCCGTATGTAGTGAACAACGTTCTTACCGGGGTGCTGGTATGGCTTTTTGTTCGCTATGCCTTTTTTCACAAGCCGATACATGCAGTTGGGGCAACTCTCATA
This sequence comes from Spirochaetaceae bacterium, assembly GCA_003564775.1. GTDB lineage: Bacteria > Spirochaetota > Spirochaetia > DSM-27196 > SLAA01 > SLAA01. Next base: position 249 of record PXEI01000002.1, on the reverse strand, counting down.
GTGGCCGGGCTTAACTCCACGCTGGGTGCGTTCTTTGCCTCCGTGTTTCAGCCCGGTGATGTAACGCACACTGTCGACCATATCACAACCGGTATTATGCTCACCGGGCGTTCACCCTCAATGGCGGCGTTCCTTGCCCGCATTCCCATTAACACCGTGGACAAAGGCATCACGGTATTCGCCGCATACATTGTCTACAACCAACTCATTCGTGGGGAGTCCGACCAGCAGGACTCGGTACGGTTTCTC
>PXEI01000037.1 GCA_003564775.1 Spirochaetaceae bacterium | reverse complement strand
TTAATATCAACAAAGGACCGTTTGCCGATGTAGAGGTTCGTCGCGCCGCTAACTACGCCATTGACAAACAGGTTATTATCGACACGGTGAAACGAGGAAACGCTACCGTAGGCCACGGCCCAATTCCGTTCTTTTTCCACGGTTTTGACGAGCGACTGGAAGACTACTACACCTACGACCCGGCACGTGCAAACCAGATTCTTGATGCCGCAGGATACCGCCGAGGTTCCGACGGTATACGCTCCCGCAACGGTCAGAGACTATCCGCCCTGACCATGGTACGCCAGCGAGATGACTACATCGATACCGCACAGTTGATTCAGCAGATGTTTGAAGAGGTTGGAATTGAGCTTGAACTCCAGATTCTGGAATGGGGCGCTCTCACTGACGCCATCTTTGCAGGCGAGCATGACTACACCTTTATGGGACATGGTCATGGTGAGTCAGATGTTGTCTATACCTTGTTTCATAGTTCAAACATAGGCGGCTTCAACCTGGCCCACATCAACGATCCCGAAATGGATCGGCTCACCGAGCAGCAGCGAGTGACAACCGACCTGGACGCACGCGCGGAGATCCTACGAGAGATCCAACAGGAAGTGATGGTAGAGAGGGTGCTCTGGGCACCGATCTACAACGACATCCAGTACTGGCCCTCGAATGCTCGAATAGAGAATGTTATGGTGCATCCAAACGGATGGTTCCTTCTCAATGATGCGCGAATTGCCGATTAGTACAGTTAAGACATGTACAGGAGGCGTCCAACGGGGCGTCTCTTGTATTCTCAGACGACAAACCTAAAACAGGACGAGAGCGTATGGTATGCAGCAATTCATTATCCGCAGAATCTTAATAGCGTTCGTGGTGCTCTTTGGAGTATCCACCTTCGTGTTTTTTATGGTCCATCTTATTCCGGGTGATCCGGCAACGGTCATGCTGGGTGTCAGGGCAACGCCAACTCGCGTGGCGGCACTACGCGAAAGTATGGGCCTGGATGAACCTCTCGTCGTGCAGTATGGAAACTTCCTCCTGAATGTAGTTCAGGGTGACTTTGGCCGATCGTTTCGGACGAACAGGCCGGTTGTACACGAAATCCAGGTGCGAATGTGGCCGACGGTGCAACTTGCCCTTGCCGGTATGGGGTTGGCGCTGCTAATTGGTATTGCCAGTGGAGTATTGGCAGCCTCCAAGCGTGATACCTGGGTTGAGTCCGCTGTCATGGTGCTTGCCATGATTGGAATTTCAATTCCCAACTTCGTCCTTGGTATGCTTCTCATGTTGTTTTTCTCCGTCCATCTGCTGTGGCTGCCGACTATGGGCTACGGCACTCCGTTTCATCTTGTGTTGCCAGCGCTGAGTTTGGGATTTCTCTACTCGGCGATCATTGCCCGCATCACCCGCTCCTCAATGGTGGAGATACTGGGGATGGACTATATCCGTTCAGCGCGCGCAAAGGGGCTGAGTGAGCAGACCGTCATGTATAAGCATGCGCTGAGGAACGGCCTGATTCCGGTTGTTACCATTGCCGGACTCTATTTGGGTGTACTCCTCGGTGGCGCAGTTGTCATAGAGACGCTGTTCTCCTGGCCTGGTCTTGGACGTCTTGCGGTTGAGTCTATAGCGGCGCGAGACTACCCAATGATACAGGGAATTGTCTTGGTGCTAGCGACGGGATTTGTATTTGTAAACCTGTTGGTAGACATCAGTTACGGCTTCTTAGATCCTCGAATCCAATACAACTAGGCGGTTTAGAAGATGTTGACTCGAAAACAGTGGCACAAATTTACCAGGAAAAAAGTGAATTTTTTTGCCGCTGGCTTCATTCTTGTGTTGCTCCTTACCGCTGTGCTCGCAGAGTATGTAGCTCCGTTTCCGCCGCGTTTCCAGACTCGTGGGAGTGTATTGGTTGGTCCGTCGAGCACCCACATATTTGGTACCGACGCCTTAGGTAGGGACATTTTCAGTCGGGTGGTACACGGAACGCGGATCACGGTCATGCTAGGTGTCTCTGCAACTGCAATTGCAGCTATTCTGGGTCTGTTGCAGGGACTCATAGCTGGGTACTACGGCGGTATCTGGGACACGCTTATCATGCGGTTCACCGACATGCTGTTATCAATTCCAGGAATACTTCTTGCTATATCGATCATTGCTATTCTTGGGCCGGGTCTTAACAACGTGATTATTGCTATTGGAATTGGCTCAATGCCGCAGTTCACGCGGGTGGTGCGGGGCTCGGTATTGTCGGTAAAGGAAGAGGACTACGTTACCGGTGCGCGAGTTCTTGGTCAGAGTGACTTCTTCATTTTGCTGCGTCACATTCTGCCAAACATCATGGGCCCGGTTATTGTTTTGGCAACCCTTCGAATTGCGGCTGCCGTACTCAACGCCGCTGCGCTGAGTTTTGTGGGCCTGGGCGCACAGCCGCCGACTCCGGAATGGGGAGCAATGCTCAATGAAGCACGTCGCTATTTAAGCAGTGCCTGGTGGTACACGGTATTCCCCGGTGGAGCCTTGGCTTTGACGGTGTTGTCGGTGAATATCCTTGGCGACTCGCTGAGAGATATTCTTGACCCAAGAACAGATTACTAACGTAGAAGTAGGAAACTCATGGATATTCTGAAGAAGAACTTGCTTGACCTCATTTCGTTTCACGCTCCCTCAGGTTATGAAACACCGGTATCAGACTACATCATGCACGAGCTTAACCCATTGGGGTACGAGGTGAAGCGTGATGTCATGGGTAACGTAACTGCTACGAAGTCTGCAGGTGCGGACGCTCCACTTTTTCTTGTGACTGCTCACATGGATCAGGTAGGCCTGGTGGTAACCAAGATCGTCAATGGCTTCATTGGTGTTCGCTGTGTTGGTACAATTAACATGAGTATTGGGTACGGACTGCCGTACATGATTCTCACCGAGAACGGGCCTGTTCCGGCGGTTGCTATCTCGCCGAGTGTTCATTTAGAGCAACAGTTTAGTGAGGTCTGGCTGGATGCCGGGCCGCGTGTCGCTTTGGTGCAACCGGGAGATCCGGTGGTCTTTGACTCGGATATACGCTGGCTCAACGACGAGGAGACGGTGCTTGCAGGGCGCTCAATGGACGACCGGATTGGGTGTTGTGTCCTTTTGTCACTGGCGCGCGCGCTCGACAAAGAGAAGCTCTCAGTCAACCTGGTCATTGGGTTCACCGTCCAGGAGGAGATCAGTGCCCGCGGTGCCGAGCAGCTTGGCCGGAAACTGGAGCCTGACTATGCCATTGCCGTCGATACCGGATTGGCCGACGACCCGGTGCAAGGAGTAGCGCAGGGGCAGCCCGCCCTCGGTACCGGGCCAATTATCCGAACCTTTGAGGCGCTGAATCCAGACCGCGGTGGCTTTGTCAATTTTGCAGACCGCGAGATTGTTAAGGGGCTTAAGGCAGCGTCCG
>PXEI01000051.1 GCA_003564775.1 Spirochaetaceae bacterium | reverse complement strand
TTCACACCATTGCCTACAAGCCTGGAAAAAGCACTCTTTTTGCCAGGTTTGGCGACAAGTGCGTGTTTGGTCTGGCTGGCAATCCGGCCGCCTCGGTTGTGTTGTTTCGTGTGCTCATTGAGCCTACTCTGTATCGCATGATGGGAATAGAACCCCACAACGTTATGCTTCGTGGTACTCTGAGTGAGGGCGTTCACCGCACCGGTACTCGACGCAGGGAGTATAGACCGGCCGTCTACACTGCCGGTCAGATCCGGGCAATACCTTATGGCGGCTCAAGTCATATGGACGCCTTTGCCGAAGCCAATTGTGTGGTTGAGTTGGATGTTGGGGTTACGGAGCTTAAGGCAGGCGAGGAAATTCATGTTCGACCGCTTTGACCGGGAAATTCACTACTTGCGGATATCGGTTACGAACCGGTGTAACCTTCGGTGCAGCTACTGTGTTCCCGACGACTATATTGAACAAGCCGGGCACTGTCACGACGACCTTGATGTAGCAACTATAGAAAAGGTGGCACGCGCTGCTGCAGAGATCGGCATAAACAAGGTCAGACTGACAGGCGGCGAGCCCCTCTTTCGTCGGGATATCGTTGAAATTGTCCAGAAGATCGGCGCGGTGCCGGGCATTACAGAGTTAGGGGTAACCACGAACGCCATCTTCATGCCGCGTTATGCCGCCGATCTGCGCAAGGCTGGCCTCAGAAGCTGCAACATTTCCCTGGATACGCTGGACGCCGAGCTCTACCGAAGCCTCTCGCGCAACGGTAACCTCAAAGATGCACTTGCCGGTATTGATGCCGCCAGACAACAAGGCTTTGCTATTAAGATCAACATGGTGGTATTGAACGAGACCGCAGACGAAGAGATCCAGGCAATGAACGAGTACTGTTTGGACAACGGATTCACGCTGCAGCTCATTAACCACTACGACCTGCACCAGCACAAGACGGACAACTACACCTTTAACCGTCCACCTAAGTGTCTTGAATGTAACCGCATACGACTGCTGGCAGACGGAAGCCTTAAGCCCTGTCTCCACTCGAATGACGAAATTGCCCTGGATCCAGACGACATTCGTGGCAGCCTTGAGCGCACCGTAATGGCTAAGCCTCGCATCGGGCAGGCGTGCACAAATCGCTCTCTGTTTGAGATTGGAGGCTGACCGATGGGGCTGACTCATGTTAACGAAAGTGGCGAGGCCCACATGGTAGATGTCTCGGCAAAACCCAAGGTGCGGCGTACCGCTCGTGCGGCCGGGTATATCTTTTTGGCCCCCGAGACCGTGGCCCTTATTCGCGACAACTTGGTTGCCAAAGGTGACGTTCTGGCAACCGCGCGCATCGCCGCCATTGCTGGGGCTAAACGCACCTCGGACCTCATCCCGCTCTGCCACAACATCAGCATTGACCAGGTCTCGGTTGATCTTGAGCTTCGTGAGGACGGGGTCGCGGTTGAAGCAACCACGGTCTGCACAGACAAGACCGGCATCGAGATGGAGGCGCTTACCGCAGTATCGGTCGCCTGTCTGACGATCTATGACATGTGCAAGGCCGCAGACAAGAACATGAAGATTGGCGAGATTCATCTGCTACAGAAAACCAAAGAAACACTTTGGTAGCTACCGGGGGAAGATGCATATGACTCAAGAGTTTAGAATTCTGTCTATCAATATTTCTGACAAAAAAGGTGAGCAAAAGCGGCCTGTCTCGCAGGTCGAGCTGCGCGCGGAGCACGGGATAGTTGGCGATGCTCACGCCGGTCCATGGCACCGGCAGATATCGCTCCTTGCAAATGAAGACATCACAACCATGCGGGGGCGCGGGATCGAGCTGGACTACGGGGACTTTGCCGAGAACATTACCACCGAGGGAGTGGACCTTTCCTGCCTGCCCATTGGTTCCCGGTTGATTCTGGGAGAGGCTGAGCTGGAGTTAACCCAGATCGGCAAGGCCTGCCATCATGGATGTGCCATCTATGAGGTTGTAGGGGACTGTGTTATGCCACGGAGAGGTGTGTTTGCACGGGTGCTGCGAGGGGCTCGGGTGAGCTCGGACAGCCGGTGTTATGTGCAGCCGCCCTCGGGCGAACAAGCTGCTTCCGGTTAAGCGGTTGTGCTTCTTGGGCCGTTGAAGCGCCGAGACACCGAACACTTGTAACAAAGTTTTTTGTCCATCGGTTTTTTTGCCACAATTTTTGTAAATTAATACCATCTCCGTATCGATTGTGGTATACTTTGTTCCGAATGGCACGACAAACGTCAAATAGTGAAGAAAGGTCCTATGAAGAGGCCTTTCGTGTAGCAACGCTTTATTACTATCAAGGACTCAACACTGAGGAAATAGCTGCAGAAATGCGGTTTTCTCGACCAAAAGTGTCCAAGCTGCTCAACTACGCTCGTACAAACGGGCTCGTGCAGATCAAGGTGGTAGACAGCCGGAAGAAGCTCTCGCCCCTTGAAGAGGTGTTGCGAGATCGCTTTGACCTGGTACGGGTGCACATTGTGGCCGCGCCTGAGTATCTCGGCGAGGTTTCATGGCTTGAACGCGTTTCACGCTATACCGCACACTACCTGAACGCGACCCTTGAACCCCGGCAGACACTCGGGGTTGCATGGGGCACCACCATTAGTGAGATCAGTCTTCACCTCATTCCCAAGGTTATTCCTGGCTTGCGCATTGTGCAGCTCAACGGCTCTACCAACACAACCCTCGCCGACAATCGCTATGCCGCCTCAATTCTTCAGTCCTATGCCGCCAACTACCAGGCGAGTATTCAGCTGTTTCCAGTTCCCAGTTTTTTTGATTACGCCGAGACCAAGGCGGCAATGTGGCGGGAGCGGAGCATTCGGGCAATTCTTGAGATGCAGGAAAAGGCCGATGTTCTGCTCTACAGCATAGGAAGCGTTGAGGCCGGTGTGCCCAGTAGAGTGTACTCGGGAGACTTTCTTGAAACGTCAGATATGGAGCAAATTCGCAACGAGAATGTTGTGGGCGATATCGCAACCGTGTTTTTTCGACCGGACGGCAGTTGGGAAGATATCCCGCTGAATCACCGAGCCAGTGGCCCCCCACTTGATCTGTATCGCTATGCACCCCGGCGCGTCTGTGTCGTATCAGGCCGCGCCAAAATGCCAGCACTGCATACCGCCCTGCGTTCCGGATACATGAACGAGCTCATTATAGATGAACCGAGCGCACGCCTGCTTGCAGATGAGTTCCTGTTCTTAGGCGATTCATAACTCATGATGTCCGCCGCACTGAAAAGCACCTTAGTTCCACAGTTCATGCGACTCCTGCTGATACTGTTCATGCTTGGCGCGCCTTTTCACCTTGCTGGGGAGGAACCGGTACCGGGGCTGGATAGAGAACCGGTGGTGGAGGAGCAGGACGAGGTCGTTGTCGAGTATGTTCCGATTCCCGTTCTTGGTC
>PXEI01000093.1 GCA_003564775.1 Spirochaetaceae bacterium | reverse complement strand
GACCCTGCATACCGTGATTATTGCTCCCCAGTCGGTGGAACTTCGGCTTGCCGGGCGCGACGCGCAAACATCTTTCGCCTCCGGGCGCGCTGTATCTCACCGTAGAGAATAAAGCCCTTTTCAACGATAGAGACAACTATCACTCCGGCTGCACCTATCTCAAAAACCTGCGTCACCGCCAACGAGAAACTCCGAATCCTTTCAACAAGACTGAGTATGGCAAAGGCATACAAGGTCATGGTAACAAAAATTGAGGCCTTCCCTAAGGGTGAGGCAATGGGTCTCACATGGCCTTGATAGATCAACAGGAATCCTTGAGCCGTGAACTGTGTCAGCAACCGTGCCAGCACCAGAGCAAAAAACCAGCGTGAAATTAGCCCGTAATAGACAAATGCAATGGAGACCACGATGAGAACAGCGTAGTCGGCCATGCTGTCAAGGTACTGTCCGATCCTGGTTGTTTGACCGGTGGCGCGCGAGATTACGCCGTCGAGCAGATCGGTGAGAAAGGCAGCACTTGTGAAGACTAACAGGATGCTCACGAGTGAGTAATTTTGGTTGAGAATGAGAAGGAACAGAATAGTTGGGGTTGCGGTGAGCCTATACATCGTAAGCAGGTTGGCAATATTGACATGAACAAGTCGGTGCGAGGATGGAATGATGTAGAACTTCCGGCGCATGAACAGGAGGAATGCCAACAGCAATAGATGGATTGAGACGGTTGATATCACAAAGCGGGGAACAACCGAGCCCGATATATCGTAGCGATGAACGATGAACAGAAAAAAACCGGTATGAAAAACAAGAAGTCCCAACATCGAGCTAATGATGCTGATGACGATGTTTCGGCGGCGTCTCATGGATGTGACTTTAGGGCAGGTAACGCTGGTTGTCAATCGAACCCCTCTGAGCCTTCCCTGCGGGCTTGACCCAGTCTGGGAGGCACCGCATAATGGGGGCAGCTTATCCTCACTGGAGATCTTACGCTTGCGAGTCCGATACACCACCGGCAAAGACGGTAAAGCTCGAAAACACGCTGTTATTTATGAGGCTCACGAACACAGCATACAGCCGGAACTCATTGACGACGACGCAGTAAAGATTGTCCGGCGCCTCCATCAGCACGGCCACCCGGCCTACATTGTGGGTGGTGCCGTGCGCGACCTCTTGCTGGGCAAAGCTCCCAAGGACTTTGACATCGTAACCGACGCGCAGCCGAATCGTATCCGGAAGCTTTTCCGGAACTCGCGGATCATTGGTAAGCGGTTCCGGCTGGTACATATCTTTTTTGGTGACAAGATTATCGAGGTATCAACCTTCCGGTCGGCAGAGGCTGAGGGGTTCAACAATGTCTACGGGAACATTGAAGAGGACGCCCTGCGGAGAGATTTTGGGGTAAACGCTCTCTACTACTGTCCGTTGGAACATCAAATTCTTGACTTCGTGCAAGGTTTTAAAGATTTCCGGGCCAAGCGCATTCGTCCAATTATTCCGGTTGAACGTATTTTTACCGAGGATCCGGTACGGATGCTCCGTGCGGTGAAATACTCGGTAAGCACCGGGTTCCGAGTTGTTCTTCCCTTGAGAATGCGAATGCGACGGCAGGCCAAACTCCTTGCCGACTGCCCCGCCTCACGGCTCTCGGAAGAAGCCTTTAAGATACTCGTTTCCGGACGTAGTCACAGCGTCATGCGCGTCTGTCACCACTACCATCTCTTTGAGCATATGTTACCAAGTTTTGCGAGTTCACTACGACATGGAGGGGCGGATGCCGAGCAGCGGTTCTTCGCGTTGTTAGAGGAGTTAGACGCTCAGGTCAACTCGGAACGCGGCGCAGATCGGGCGCTCGCTTTGGCCTTCCTGTGTGCTGACTTTCTCTTTCGTACTGGCCCCTACGCCGAGGTCGAAACAATTCCATTCAAGGACGCGTATCAGGCGCTGAAGGATCAGCTCAAGCCGATAACACCTGCCAATATTGAGGTAGAAAAGGCGCTCCAGCACCTGCTCAGGCGGAAGAAGCGATATCTGAGTGAAGGCCCCGCGGCTTTGAGGCTCAAGAAAGAAACAGTTGAGGCAACCGAGGCCACACAGCCTCAATCAGTGGGTCGCGGCGCTGGCTCTGGCGCTGGCTCTGGACGTCGCCGTCGCCGACGACGTCCCAAGAAAACCGAGACGCAAGACTAATCGGTCAATCTCGGATTCGGCCAATGAGGTCGCGTGCCTGGGCCTGGTAGCTTTCGCCACCAAGTTCAATGGCGCGTTCAAGCTGCTCGCGCGCGGTGGCATAGCGACCATCCGCGTACGCGTTGACTCCCAAAGCATAGCTCACCAAAGCTTCATCGGCTCCGTTAGTTAGGGCTACCTGGTAGTAGTACTCGGCTAGCTCAAAGTTTGCGTTGTCGAAGTTGATTAATCCCAAATAGTAGTAGGGGAGATAGGCCGAGTTGTCGATGTCGGAGGCTGCAACGAAATGCCGTTCGGCCGAGCCAAGGTCGCCGGTGTTATACGCCCGCATTCCATCTTCTACCAGGTCCCGGTAGGAGCGCATTGACTCTACATGTGCAATGAAGCCCTCGACCAGGAGTTCGGTATCGTACCACCGGAAGGACTGTTCACGCACCCGCCGGATGTTGTCACCGAGATCTGCGCCCGGCTCCAGGGCACTAATGGTATCCCACATCAGCCTGTTCACTGCGCGGTCGGAGCTCCCGAGGAAGTATGAAACCATACCCCACGCCTGAGGATAAAACACATCGATGTTTGCACGAGCGGCTTCGGTATCCATGGCAAGAATTGCGCCGAGTGGAATCGGTTGGGGGTCCTGGTCCTCATCAAGAATCGACCGTAGTTCGTCGAGCCAATCAAGGTTTTCAGTGTAGATTGCGTGGTCGTTTTCGGCATCATAGGTCATGCGCTCGAAGTACACGGCAAACCCTTCCCGTAGCCAGAGCGGCGGGTTCGATACAAACGCGCGCAGGTACTGGATAAATCCCTGGTGAATGATCGACGCCTCAAGGCTGTCCTCATCACCCACGTAACCGATCAGTTCGTTCTTGCCGGGATCCCCGTAGTGCAGGTAGACGAACCCATTGCGGGTTGTGCCGATCAGGCGGTGCAGGTAATCCTCGAACTGAACCTTGCTGGCAAAGACGCGGACCCTCAGGGGCGATCGCAGCTCGTCCAGGGGCAACCGGAAGTGGTGGTTGTACAACGCGATTAACGCTTCCATCTTGTCCGCGGTCTCCTCGGCGTGACTTGTGCTTACTTCGGACACGATACGGTAATGGTCGCTTTGGAACTCGAAGGGACCTTCCTGCGCGGCTACAGGCAGCGCCAGAAGCGCGATAACAAGGGGAAACAGCGTGTTCCGGATCGTTTTACTCATAACTCATCCTCCATCCCGGGCAACGCCACGGTATTATTCTGCATCGG
>PXEI01000104.1 GCA_003564775.1 Spirochaetaceae bacterium | reverse complement strand
ATTGATATCGGTGCTCTGGGTGCTGGAAAGCTCTTTCTTGGCCTTCTCGGCGGCCTCCTTGAGGCGCTGGAGAGCCATGCGGTCCTTGCTGAGGTCAATACCGTAGTCATTTCGAAAGTTCTCGATTAACCAGTCAATTATTCGTTGGTCAAAATTGTCACCGCCTAGATGGGTGTTACCATTGGTCGACTTGACCTCAAACACGCCGTCGCCAAGCTCGAGAATTGAAACGTCAAAAGTACCTCCACCAAGGTCATAGACGGCGATACGTTCTTCCTTGTTCTCTTTGCCGAAGCCATAGGCCAAGGCGGCTGCGGTGGGCTCGTTCACAATTCTTTTGACATCGAGACCGGCAATTTTGCCTGCATCTTTGGTTGCCTGGCGCTGAGAGTCGTTGAAGTACGCAGGCACCGTGATAACAGCGTCGGTTACCTTCTCACCAAGGTAGTCCTCGGCTGTTTCTTTCATTTTCTGCAGAATTGCGGCCGAGATCTCCGGTGGTGAGTAGGGCTTCTCGTCTACATTGACGCGAATTCCGCCGCTTCCATCCTCGCCGATATGGTACGGCACCATCGAGATCTCTTCGGCAACCTCACTAAAGCGGCGTCCCATAAACCGCTTGATACTGGAAATTGTGTTCTCTGGATTAGTCACCATCTGGTTCTTGGCGGGCTGTCCAACAAGACGCTCACCTTTACTGGTGTAAGCCACCATAGATGGCGTTGTGCGTTGTCCCTCGGCGTTCTGAATAACAACCGGCTCGCCACTTTCCATTACCGCCACGCATGAGTTGGTGGTTCCTAAATCTATTCCGATGATTCGCCCCATCGTTTTTCTCCTCTTATCTCGGTTATCCCGGATTATGTACAGTTAGTTGCTGAAACCTGCTGCCTTTGCATCTCAGCTTGGCATTGCGACCTTGACCTTTGCAGAACGCAAAACCCGGTCGTTCAAAAAGTATCCTTTTTGAAGATCCTCTACCACGGTCGGATGCTCGTGCTCCTGGCTTGCTTCGCTCAAAACCGCTTCGTGTTTTTGGGGATCAAATTCTTCACCCTCGGAGTCAAAGCGTTTCAGACCCCATTTGCGCTCCAGCATGGTTGTAAGTTGCTTTTCAATGAGCACAATCCCGTCGTGAAACGAGTCAAAGTCACGTGACTCCTCGGCAGACTTAATTGCTCGTTCGAAGTCGTCAATAACTGTGACGAGATCGTTGAGCAACTGCTGATTTGAGTACGCTACGGTCTCTTCTTTCTCGCGTATACTCCGTTTACGGAAGTTCTCAAAGTCGGCCTGCTTGCGAAGGTAACGGTCTTTGAGCTCACTGTTCTCAGCTTCAAGCTCACCGATCTGTGCGCGTAGTTTTTCTAATTCAGCAGTATCACCGGTAGCATCCTGGCTCGAAGAGTTCTCCTCTGAGCTTGATGTTTGATCCGTGGCCTGGCCACCGGCCTGAGGGTTGGGCGCGGTCTGTCCGGATGCGGTGTGATCTGTTCCCGCTTCCGTCGACTGTGCCGCAGGCTCCGCGCCGGACTCAGGGGTACTCTGCTGTGTTGTTGACTCGGGGTGTTCCGCGGATGCTTCCGCTTCCCCGCCTTTCTTCGTTTGGCTGGACATAACAAGTACCTCTGGCGTTGTTTCTTTAAGGTACAAGGTATCGATTGCACCTTGAAAGGTCAAGCCGCACCTAAACTCGAGACATTGGTCGCACGCGAACTGGGGCCATAAACCGTTATTGCGCCGTTACTTAACTGGACAGCTAACTCTTTTTGCCCGAAAGCTCGAGTATGAGTTCCACCTCACCTCGGCTCACCTGGGTTGCACGAGCAATCTCTTCTACCTTCCAGCCCTGTTTTGCAAGCTTAACCACAGCCTCTCGCGAGTCTTCGGGAGGAGCCCCGCGCTGTGTGCCTGCTTTCCCTTCCTTCTTTACGAGCGTAGCCAGCAGCTTGATCTGATCTTCAGCCTCTTTGGCAACCTGCTCAAGTCGGGTCTCGGTACGGGCCAGCCACTCCCGCGCTGCCTGGAGGCTCTCGGCTCGTTGCTCAACATCGGTCATGAGTTTACCTAGACCGGAAATCTGTTTGGCTGCCTCATCTGCAGACTTCTTGTTCTGTGAAAGCTCCCGAATTGTCACCTTGAGTGCGTCAACCTGTTTTGGCAACGCGCCAAGCTCACTTTGAAGCTGCGAGAGCCGTTTTTCCAGGCTGTCGAGATACTCAAAGTTCTTGTCCACGCCATCTGCGGTAGACTCAATGACCGCCTGCTTTTTCTCCAACCTCACAAACTGATCTGCTACCTGCTTCTGAAGCTCCTCAACCGCCCTGAGTTTGGTCTGTACCTCCAGAAGCAAATCTGAGTCTGCGCCGACCTGCTCGAGCTTGGTGTCAACGGTAGCAGCCATGCTCAGAACCTTCTGAAAGTCTGACTCCAGCGCATCTATGCGCCGCTTCTCTGCTGTAAACTTGCCCATCTTCTCGCCAGCTTCGGTTGCCAGTTTCCGAATTCGAGTGAACTGAGCCTCAATTTCGCGAATTTCCGACCGCTCGGCCTCCACACGTGCAAGGTCACCCTTGAGCGCCTCTATGTCCTCTTGAAGACCAATTTTGAGGGAGTCAGCCCGTTCAAAAATGCGAGTTTGCTCAATAAAGGACTTCTGCCGTTTATCAATCTCGGCGAGTGTGACCTCAAGAATTCGTGATTCGTCCTCAACGCGCCCAAACAGTTTCTGCTGCAGCGAGTCGAACTGCTCCCTGGTATCGTGGAGAAAGCCACGAAGTTCACGAGTCCGTGCGTCGGTTTCGCCCTGCAGTTCGCGAGACTGTTCCTCGAGATCGGTCATCATTTGTCGATACTGGCGCTGGAACTCCTCAAGTACTGACTCGGTACGCTTTTCCAGGTCTTCGCGCAGTTCGCTTACCTGTGCGCCCAGCCCGGCAAGCTCGGACTTAAGGGTCTCGCGTCGCTCACGACTCTCTGCAACGAGTTCATCGCGTTCCTGCTGGAACTCGTCCTTAAGCTCACTCAGAGTTCCGGAAACCCCGACCTTGAAGTCAACAAACTGATTCTTGAGGTCCGCCTCTGAGGACTTGAGCTGCTGAGAGACCTGCGCTTGCCATACCGCGAGTTCGCTCTTTGTCTGCTCTAACTCTCCGCTGATATCGGAACGCCCCTCACCTACAGCGCGTTGGAGGTCTTCCATGTCTTCAGTGAGCGTTCTTTCCAGACGCTTTATTTCGGCGCTACCGCTTTCGGAAGTTGTTTCGAGCTCGGTCTTCAGAAGCTGCTCAAGCTCAAGCCGTGTAGTCTCAATATTCTTTTCGGCCTGCTCAGCGAACTGCTGCAACGCAGCTCTCGCGGCAGCACTCTCTTTCTCGATCATGGCCTCGACAGCATCGGCTCGCTTTTCGAACCCACCAAACCGATGGTCAACGATCTCACCCAGTTCGAGCATCTTTGCGTCCAGTGCCACGCGGTGCTTGTCCTCGCTTTCCTGCAAGTTCTCCGCTGCATGTTCGGAAATGCGCAACAACTCTTGATCCACGCTTTTGCGCCATTTCTCAAGGCTTTCCTCCATTCCCGCACCACGTTCTCGAAGGTCGGCAAAGAACTCGTCTTCAAACACCTTGAGTTTCTCCGAAACATTGTCGTATGCCCGTTGTTTGAGGTCTGCAACGCCTTGCTCAATCTCTTCCATCTTGGCCCACAACTCAGCCATAGCCTCGCGGCTCTTATCCGAGTCAAGAGCATGTTCCTCCGCCAGTTGCTTCCGATACTCAGAGAACTGTGAACTCAACCGCTCCTGAGCCCGTTCCATGTTGGCCTTAAGGGCAGCCTCAAGCTGTTCCAGTTCACTTGAAACCGACTCAATGCGTCCAAACCGATACCCAAGTTCCTTTTCGTACTCGGCAAGCCGCTGTTCCAGTTTCCCAAGCGCGCTTTCCTCGATAGAACTGGCGGCTTTGTCGAGTTTGTCACCAATTGCCTGACGCAAGCCCTTGATATCGTTTTCGAGACCCTCGGCTTCAGCCGCAAACTCACCCCGAATACGTTCGGCCTGTTTGTCGCCCGCAGCGGCGAGCGCCTCAAGCTCCTGGGCCTGCTTCTGGAAACCGGTCTGAAGCTGGGTAACACGTTCCTCAAGAGCCTCAACGAAGCTTCTGCTTTGTTCGGTCTTACTCTCTACTTTCTCCTGCAACTCACCAAAGCGTGTATCAATTCGCTTGAACGAGGCGTCGGCCTCACTGTTGAGAACCGCAAGTCGCTTTTCCATGTCCTGTCGCAGGCTTTGTGTCTGTGCGTCTACATCTTGATTAATCTTGGTGAGCACGCCATCGGCGAGTCCTTTACCTCGCGTCTCAACCTCTTGAATTTTTCCGGATAGGGTTTCCTCAAGCGTGTAGAGCGAGTCCTGTAACTTCTCAAGCTTGGCGTGATAACGGTCGTTAAACTCGGTGTATTTCTCTCCCAACGCCTCGGATACACCGTTCAGTTCAGTCTCAAGCTTCGCCCGGAGGGTGCCAATATCGGTCTCAATATCATCACGCAGTGACGATAACGCATCGGTTTCAAATTTTCGGCCCTTCTCCGCCACCACCGCGAGCCGCCGCTGATACTCGTCGTCAAGCTCAGCGATGTCGGTGCGGTAACGAGCAAAACGCTCTTCTATGCTGTCGCCGCTCTCCTCTACAAGAGTGCGCAACTGCTCGGAGATCTGCTCGAAACTTTTCTCCATGGTGTTTTCGCTCCGCTGCGCGATATCATCCGCCCGCGTTTCGATATCCTTAAGAAAGTCTTCAAACCCGGCAACACGGTCGGCAGCGTCAGTGATCTCGCGTTCCAGACCACGCACCCGTTCCTCGGCCTCGGCCTCTACACGTTGCTCGATCTCGGTGAGTTGAGTTGCGTTCTGCTCCGAGAACTGCTCTAAGAGTCGCGGGAGTCCTTGTTCAAGTTCGCCGAGACGCTCCTGCCCAAGCTTGAGGCGCTTACCTACCTTGTCGATATAGTCTGACTCGGTGCGAATACGCTCAATGTTTTCCTCGGCTCGCCGCGTCATTTCCACAAGTTCCTGGAGCGCGCCGTCATACTCATCTATGCGTCCGCCGATGCTCTCTATCCGGTCGGCACGAGTCTTCATTCCTTCCTCGACCTGTTGAATTCGATTCAGGAGTTCACGCGCCGCTTTCTGGTTCACCTCAAGTTCAATACCCATGTCCTTGAGTACAGTTGCCCGGTGCTCCACAATTGCGTCGAGATCACGCTCGACGCGTTCCGCGTACCGCTTGACCTTCTCAAGGCTACGATTGTTGGTATCGAGTCGACGATAGATCATGAGAATGATGAGTACCAAAAGGATGGTAATTACGTTTCCGGCTCCGAAAACCATGTGCCCTCTCCCAGCTGCCTATATCGGCCACAGTATATACCGCTTCCGGCTTTTCGGAATACAGATGTCTGTTGTTCCTTAGCTAAACCTCGGTCGCCAGCCCCGCAGAGTCCGAGTCGAGCACCCAGTCCCGCAAGTCCTGAAACCGTGTGAAGGTATAGTCGGCAATTGAGTTCGGTGCGGGACGCTTTGAAAGGTGTGCCGCAAGCATTCCTGCGAGTTTTGCTCCGACGATATCGTACTTGTAGCTATTGCCCACATACAGCACCGCTCCAGGCGGAATGCCGAGTTCACGTGCGATGTGAGCAAATGGTTCAGGGTTTGGTTTCAGATACCCAATTTCCTCGGTGGTAAACGCCAGATCCCAGTCGATATCGGACAAGCCCAAGACCTCGAGCTTGGTCTTGACCGGGAAGTCTGAACAGACAGCAATGTACAGCCCAGCGGCACGAAAGCTTTCAATGCACTCACGCACGAAGGGATACAGGTCTACCCGGTGAAGCAACTTCTCCCACTCACCGTAGACTCGCTCGTCCAGAAGACGCCCTGCGGTTTCCGGGTTTGTACCCATTTCCCGCCCCAGCAGTTCAGCCTGAACACTATAGAAGTCCTCAACCGGACGCATATCGCGAATGCGGCGGCGAACCCTGCCAAAGGCACGCATAAGCCCCAGATTCCGTACCAGGAATGGTAAGGAAACTCGGTACATACTCGAGTTGGGGTATAGGGTACCGTCGATATCAAATGCTACCGCACGTAAACTCATCTACCGTGTTACATCCTCGCGTGAGATCACCAGAGTGAAGTAACCGGTTTCGGTTTGTGTTCCGGCAATGCGGGAAAAGCTCCAGCGTCGAATCCGGTCGGCTACCTTCTGATCGACCGGAGTATACCCGGAACGCCGAACGAACATCAAGGAGCCGACCTGTCCCGAAGGCAATACATCAAAGGCAACCACAATTGTTACAGTCGGTGGTAAAGCCGAGAGCTCTTGCGCAGTGAAGGAGAACTCCATGTTGGGCGTGCCGCGGCCCTGACGTAGTCCAGTGATTGCCGCCGACCCATCTGAAGTTCCAGGGTCGCCTGAGATGCCATCGGCGCCCGGATCTCCTCCTGGCTCACCATCTGCACCATCACCAGTTCCCGCGGCCGACCTTCTATCGCGCTCTGCCGCCTCAACCCCGGCTATCACTCGTCGAAGCGTGGCCTCAAACTCCGGGTCGCGTTCAATTCGCTGTGCTACCTGTTGCACATCACGACTGTCCATTTCCGCTGTGCTGATCCCACGCTCCTCTATACTACGCACCCATTCCGGAAGCTCACCCGGACTGTCGTCCGGAAGCACATCGCCGGGGGCAAAGTCGCGTTCCGGCCGGGCTCGTTCGGGCGATGGATCTGGCCGTTCGCCGCGAATCTCGGCCTCTATTTCAGCTAAACTCCGTGTAGGTGCCTGGGCAAGTGGATCTACAGGGGCCGGAGTCGGAGTTGGAGTCGGGCGCGGAGTTGGGGCTGGGGCGCGCTGTGGTTGTGGTTGTGACTGCGGTTGCGCCGGCGGTGTGACTGGGGCGGGTGTCGGCTGCACGGCGGGAGCTGGCGCCTGGTCGGCAGCAGGCTCTGCAGGGTCTTCCAGCTGCGACGCCGGTTCGCTCAAGTCCAGCTCAGGCTCAAGCTCGGGAGCTGGCTCAGGTTCGGGAGGATCCGGAAGTGGCACAAAGTTCGACTCAAGCTCCACAAATACCGGGCCGGTGTACTCGGGAATATCACTTCCCCAGTCGTGTGCCGAGAGCCCTACAAATATCCCGATATGGAGAATCAGAGCAACGGCGATACCGATCCCAAGCCGCTCTTTCTCCTGTACATCCATTCCCATATATAGGAGTTTACCTCATGTCCTCACGAGTTCTCAGGTTGACCCCGCGATACCCGTTACGGCGTAGTACATCTAATACCTGAACCATAAGCTCGTACGACACCGACCGGTCCGCCTCGATCACGACACTGCGCAGTGGGGCTTCCGCCCCCGGCTCAAGCTCGCCCGGCGTGTCGGTAGCTGACGCGGTGCGCAGGGCAAGATCCAGCTCCTGCAAAGTAAAACGCTCACGGTTGAGATACACCTCGTCGGCGGAAACCACACTCACCACAGTTCGGGTGACCACAACCGGTTCAGACGAGGTAGACCCGGGAAGATCAAGATTAATGCCCGGAGTCATGATGAAGGTGCTTGAAACCATAAAAAACACCACCAACTGAAACACCACATCAATCATAGGAATGAGGTCGACATTGGCGTTTCGCGATAAACGCCTGCGAAACTGCATTATCTTGTCCCCTTCAGTAGAAGCACTAACTCACTCACTCGGTTTTCCAAGTGTATTATGGTGTGGTTCACTTTGCTCACCAGATAATTGTAAAAAATGATCGCTGGAACAGCTACGATGATTCCGGCGGCGGTGGTCACCAAGGCTTCGGATATCCCACGTGCCAGTATTGCCGGATCACCACCCATGCCAAACTCCCCAAGTACACCAAAGGCCCGGATGTTTCCGGTGACCGTGCCAAGCAAGCCCAGGAGCGGCGAAATGTGTGCGATTGTGCCCAGGCTTGTGAGAAAACGTTCCATTTTTGGAATCTCAAGGTTGGCCGCATCGGTAATAGAGGCCTTAATGATTTCCTCAGAGTAGTCTTTGTGGTCAATTCCAACCTTCATCAGGTTGCTGATAGGTGACGGATTTGACTCACAGATGGAAAGAGCCTCATCAAAATGCCGTTTTTCAAGCGTACTACGCAGACGCGCAATGATCATGGTCTCATCACCCCGAATGCGACGGAAGTACAGTAGTCGTTCAACGATGATCGCAACAGCGGCTACCGAAAGTGCAATGATGATGACAAGTATTATGCCGCCTTGCTGAATGAGAGTTATCATTCTCTATACTCCTTAAAGATAAATCTGGGCCGTAATTAGGAAACGGAACCCAGGTTGTATAAACGGGAAATCCTCGGTGATCTTGTCGCCTCGAACTGCTCTCCCGTCAGGAAGTGCAGGCTCAAGTATATCCTGAAGGCGCGCCTCCAGTTCGACCCCGTCGGAAACTCGGAAAAAGGATCGCAGACCGATGTCGGGGATCTGAACCTCATCATGATAGTTCCACAATGCCGAGACCCCACCTCCAAAACGCCGAGACACGTGCTGCACCCCTGCATCGACCTCAAGCTCATGCCGTGCCTCGGTGCTCAGCAACTCAAAAAGTGCGGCCTCGTAGCGCACCGACAGTTCGGTGTGTTCACCCGGAGTCAGCAAGGCGCCAATTCCCGGTCGGAGCGTCTGTCGGTCACGCAGTTGTACCGGAAAAGAACCGCTGGAACTGTCAAAGGAAGGAGTATCAATTACGTCAACCCGATACTCATAGCGCACCCCAGGGCTTATTTCGAGTACCCCCGGAAGCAGTTGGTACTGCAGCTCCAACCCCCCGAACCAGTTCTGTTCTGGTGGAGGCACATCCCGGTTGGCTACGGAGATGAGCGGAGTCGTTCGCCACAACTGGGCAAAACGTGGATACTCGAGCGCGAGACCACCCTCAGCACGAAGCGCGAAGCGACCGACAGCGGTCTCAAGACTTAGTCCAAACGGAAAGTAAAACGTATTATCGACCCACCATGAAACTCCCGCGCGGGCACCAAGCACGACTGGCGCTCTCAGCGCATATTCCAACCCCAGTGAGCTATTCAGCGTATTGCGATAATACTCACGGCTCCAGGTATCGTCGTCGGTGAACTGGAACTCGCTGTCAAGGTCAAACTGGAGAGCAAGCCGATCAAGCTCCCACGCGGCACGGAAAAAGGGGCGTACGATCGTTTCGTCCGCGCCAGGAGGATCATCGGCATCGGTGTAGATTCGCGTGCTGTAGTCCGCCGCGAGGCCTCCGCTCACCACAAACCCAGGCGCGGGTTGTCCCGAAAGGTCGATACCGCCGTCAAAGTAGCGATGTGAACTCGAATAGTACACGGAGTTATTCTGGAGTCCCTCCTCTCGTTCCAGGAAGCTTCCCTCAAACTGCAACTCGGTTGGTCCAACTCCGGCAGCTATCCACCCTTCAATGGAGTTTTCACTGTGGAAATAGCCGCTTCCGGGCGCCTTGAGCGAGTACCCGTCCAGCCCTTCGTGAGAAAACTCAAACCGAAAGCGCGGGTCTGCCCCAAGTTTGTACAGGCTAATTGCTCCAATGATGTGGTTCATGGAGCCAGCACCAATACGCCCGGTGCTAAAAATGGACGACTCACCGACCATTCGCCCCGACCCCATGTCAAAATCTTCCCGCGGCATGGGCATAGCAAGGGCCGCATCGGTAGCAAAGGGCCCGGCGCCCGCAAATACATCTGAAGTCACACGCGGCACCTGAAGCTCGCGTATTGGTGGTAGTTCAGCCAGAATCTGCTCCGCAGCAAAGTCTTCGACCTCTATCAGCAGAGTTGGAAGCAGAATGTCGGTGTCCTCTGGTGCGGAAGGTGACGGTGACTCAGCCGCCGCCTGGAGAAGCGGAAAAGCGAGCAACAGTAGACTCAGCACAAAGAGCGCCGAAAATCGGTTAGATTGAGGTAGAGTTCGCATAGTTTACTGCCCTCCCAGGACACGGCGCGCCTGCTCGGTCCAACTTGAATGAGGGAAACTCTCTTCAAGCTGACGCAGCAAGGCTTCGGCCTCCGGCTGGCGGCCTATACGTTGGTAAGCCTCTCCAGCACGGAACAGGCTTCGTGCAGTCCGGTCAGCGTCGCCGGGGTCAACCGCGGCGGCCTCCAGGTAGTACTCGGCCGCTGCCGCATGCTCACCCACAGTCCGGGCATGCTCGCCGAGCAAGCTCAGTGCCTCGGCCGCGGCAGGCGGGTCTTCCTGAGCCACTGCAGCGGTCTCGTGCAACATAGGAATAATGAGACCAAGGCTCACCCCGCCAAGCCCCTCAATAAGAACACTGCGACCCAGCTCCAGAATTGCGTTCCGACCTTGGGGCGTTGCGGCCCTGTTACCAGACTCAATGCGCACAAGCAGCGATGCCTCGCGTTCACCAATGCCGCCGATAAGCAGCACAAGTTCATCTGCTCTCCTGCGCGCCTCTGCGGTGGCTGCTTGCTCCGGATACGCAACCAAAAGTTGAGTGAGCATGTTCAAGGCATTACGATAATCTCGGCGTGATTCATGGAGACGCGCTGTCTGAATCATGGCATCTGCCCGAAAGCTGCTTTCACGATGCTCGTTAATGAGCTGATTCCACAGCAGCAATGCGCCCGCCGGTTCTCCGAGCCGTGATGAAGCAAGACCGCCCCAGTAGAGAGCAGCATCAAACAACGCACCCTCAGGGAATGCCCTTCTGTACTCCAGGTAGGCCTGGCGCGCATCTGCATACCGCCCAGCCTGAAAGAAGAGCTCACCGCGGTTATACAAAGCCCGCCCGGCAACCCCGCTTTCGGGATAGCGGTCGTACACCGCTTGATATGCTCGTGCAGCCGCCTCGAGACGCCCTTGAGCCTGCAGTACTCCCGCGTACTCGAACTGCGCGTGATCAGCAAGCCCGCTCTCAGGGTAGTCCAACGTGACAGTGCGGAACTCCACCGCTGCCTCGGTGTAACGAGCATCTGCCGACAAGGCCTGGCCGAGGAGAAAAAGAATCTCCGCGCGCTGGGTATTCGTTGTTGCGCTGGGCAAGACCGAGCGCAGCAAGACCTCCGCCCGCTGGTACTCGGCAAGGCTGTACGCACTCCACCCAGCCAGATACCCTGCCCGTGGCGCTAACACATGCGCGGGGTACGCGTCGATCATGAGTTCAAACTCGCGAATTGCCTCGTTGTACTCTGCCAGGCGGTATCGAGCCCACCCGGTGTAGTAGCGAGCATACGGAATCATCAGGCGCAGCGACTCATCGTTATCTGCTGACCCAATTGATTCAGCCAGACCGGCCAGCTGTGTGAGAGCATCGCGATACTGCCGCTCGGCGGTATGCGCCAAACCGCTGAGGTAGCGCAACTCAAAGCGTGCCGCTGCATCGAGCCCTTCTACTGCCCCGACACTGTCCTCCAGGAGTTCGGCTTGACGAACTACAGCCTCGTAGCGTTCAAGGCGAAAAAGTAGCTTCAAGTACTCAAAACGGGCATCTACGGCCTCAGGACGTTCGCGCAGATATAACTCAAGGTTTTCAACAGCTTCCGGCACTCGATCCTGACCCCGAAGAATGGACGCGTTGAGCCGACGAATATCAGCGATAGGAACTTCGTCACCCGGTAATGAGCCAACCCGAGACAGAACCTGCTCGGCTTCAACAAGGCTTCCAGCACGGTATAACGCAAAGGCCTGCTGATACGCTGCCTTGCCAACTCGTTCCGAGTCGGGGTGGTTTGTCCGGTACATACGAAACAGCTCGGCCGCACGACTCCAGTTCTGCTCCGAGAGTTCCAATCCGGCCAGGCGGAAGAGCACATGTTCCGTGTCCTCGCCACCATACACATCAAAACTCTCAAGATAGCGCCGCGCTCGTGCTACTTCCCCACGATCTAACGCAGCTTCCGAGAGATACAAAAGCACAACCCCCTCGGGAGCGACAGTGCCGCGCATTTCCCAGGCACGCAGAAGCAGCGACTCCGCCCGCTCCTTGTGATCTGCACGATAACTCTCTACCCCGGCACGCTGTCGGAACTCACTAAGCAGAAGCGGATGGGCAGCGAGACGCTGCTCGGCATCCCTCACCAGCTCATCCATGCGCTGATCGTCCTCGGCACGCAACGCAGACTGAAACAGTCGTGTCAGCGCCGGGGCTGCAACATGCGGCTCGGCCTCGGGTTCGGCCTCCAGCACGTATTGATGGTACACCTCAGCCTCGGCAGGCCTGTTGTCGAGCAAAAACAGTTCGCCGAGGTACAACGCAATTGAGGCAGTCCAGGCCGGATCAACCTCGTCTAGATTCAGCCGCCCGCCAAACTCCATTCCCTCGTCAATCCGGCCTTCCCCAAGCAACAACGACAGATACAACGCAACTGCATAGCTTTCACGCTCGGGACGTTCCAACGAGGAGATAAGACGTGATAAGTCTGCGATAGCTGACTCAGGATCATCGAGCGCCGAGTGCGCGAGTGCCCGGTACAACAACGCCTGCCGAACAAGCTCACTGTTGTCTCGGTCGGCAAGAAAAGCACCAAATGCCGTTCGCGCGTCGGTATATCGTCCCAGATGGTAGTTCGAGATACCCTGCCAAAACGGCACAAACTCCAGGAACTGTGTAGACCGAAACCGCGTTTCTACACGGCGCAGAGCAGCAAGGGCTTCGTCGTGACGTCCGAGACGGCTTAAGGTTACACCACGCCGAAACTGAGCATCGGGAAGATGTGGCGAACTGGGGTGGCGCGAAATGAGCGCATTATACCGGTCCAACGCAAGCTCATAGTCCTGCACGCGAAAACGAGCTTCGGCTTCCTGGAAAATGGTGCGGTCCGCTGCGGTCTGTGAATACGCCGCCTGCCCTAACGCTACGAGAAATACGAGAAATAAGAGTTGTTTCATCTTGGCTTGAATGTACTCCGTATGGTAGTGAAATTCAACGTGGGATTACTCCCCCGCCATTTCAATGCGCGGGGGTTGGTAACGATCGTCGGCTTGAACTCGAACAAGGTGAATAAACTCTGATTCGTAACGTCGCCTGAGCGAAACCAGACTAGACTCAATATTGCGCTCCATAACTACTACGCGAAATATACCGTTGCTATCAAAGTACGGAAACAGCACCGCTACATGCGTGTGTTGTCGCAGCACCGGCTCCTCACCAAAAGGACGGCTAAGCGACGCCAGGTAGAAATGCCCGGGCTCCGAAACCGCAAGCAAATACATGATCCGCCCGAGTTCCGATACCGGATACCCAACGTCACGAGTATATCGCGAGAAGGGCACGGAATTCACGTCCGCTGCGCGTGGATCGATATCTGAATCTGGAACCTCGGTTCCGTGCACATTCAGACTATAGGCGGCTAAGGCAAGATTACGTGTCCAGTCAAGACCAAAATATGGGTCGCGGAGCTCGTCATGCCGCAAGCCCCATCTATGGCCACGGGGATCCGGGTGTTTCCTTTTTAGTTGGTCTATGCTGAGATATCTCCCGCTCAGCGGCTCAATAAGGCCATCTAAAATCCACTTGGCAAAACCCGAGCAGTTGAATCCCGGCTCTTGATCCTGGAGAACAAGCGACTCAATGAACACCAGGTTCCCATGCTCATCCATTGCACCGTCCTCGGCATCCGGCAGATCCTGTAATGCGGCACGGGCGCGTCGCACCATGGTTTCTACCGCCGCGTAGTGCTGGGCTCCCCCGATTGGAAACAACACTGGCCAATCAACCGTCCGCCGTGTTAGCTCCAAAATCCGTGAAAGTGGCTCACGGAGAACCTGTTCAAAACTCAACGGCACAGGAATGCTGCGCGATGTGGCGATATCGGCAATATGAAGATCCATTCGCGACCGGTTTTCATGAGGGAAAATCCGCAGATAGTACCCTGGGTCACTACGAAGGAAGATCTTTACCTGATCAGGCGCCGATGCTCCGGCTGGTCGCCTGACGATGTAACTCCCTGCGCCCCAAACCGGAAACCTTCCAAAACTCTCGTTGAGGAACAGCACATAGAGATGGTCGCCTTCGTCTCGGGTTTCAACCCGCACGCGATGCTCCCAACTACGCTGAGACTCTGTCGTCTGCACAAAGTTTCGCACCTCGGAGTCGGGCGCACGCATAAGATGTGCACGTGCTCGGCGCACCTCACTGTTGTCGGGTACTAGTTCGTCAAAATGCAGATCAAATCCAGCCACGCTCCCAGCGGAAGCAAGCAGTAGAAAAAGTGCCAGATAGAGCGTATGCAGAACCAAAGATTGGCGCGAGGCTTTCGGCAGCATGAAGCTTAGTCTCCTTGGGCGGCCACCACCGAGTTATCACTCCAATAGTACAGATCTATCACACGTAAACCCAAGCGTGCCGTCCTCTTGAGACTATCGGTATTTCCATCTTCGGAGTGTAACGGCGAATCATAGCAAACCCGTAAGGGAAGCGGCCCGGATGGCCGGTGCAGAACTGTCGGTAACATAACCATTTTTCCGGTAGGACTGTACCGACCTTCGCCCAGTCGTTCAGCCTCAATGCAGAGCTCCGCACCTTCATGCTTCTGGAGTGCCGCCAGCCCAATGTCAAACAACTGCTGTGGCGGCTTGAGCAACGAAAAAACCCAGACCCTGTCGGCTTCTATCCTCGTCACCCGTTCGCGAATTGCGCCGTTGCCAAGCAGCAGCATTCCAGCTGTCTGTGCATCGAAAAAGCAGGCCGGTGTCGGTTT
>PXEI01000277.1 GCA_003564775.1 Spirochaetaceae bacterium | reverse complement strand
GCGTTGGCTTCTTTTGTAAATCCGGGCGGACTTGAGAAGGCGGGGGAGAACAACTATCAAGCAACCATCAACTCCGGTCTGGCCGATATTGGCGAGTCGGGAGTCGCGGGTAAAGGTATGGTCATTGCAGGAGCACTGGAAATGAGCAATGTAGATCTTGCTGAAGAGTTCACCGACATGATTGTGACCCAACGTGGATTCCAGGCAAACTCGCGAACCATTCAGACTGCGGATCAGATGCTGCAAGAGGTCTTAACACTTAAGCGTTAAGCCGGTAGAATGGGGGGTAGATGATTAGGGTAACACGATTAGGCGGAACCTCATATTACGTGAACCCGCATCAGATTGAGTACATCGAGTGTAATCCCGACACGACTTTAATCATGCTCTCTGGTAAACGACTCGTAGTCAAAGAGGACTACGAGTCTCTATTTCGTTCGATCGTCGAGTACCGCAAGCTAATCGGCGCGTTTAAGAACGAGGAGTAGGCGCACATGGATCTTGGGACAATTATCGGATTGGCATCCGGCTTCGGCATGGTGCTGGTCGGAGTCATTCTGGGCGGCGCAGGCGTCGGCCCTTATATCAGTCCCGACTCGGTACTGATAGTTATAGGCGGGTCCTTCGGTGCCATGCTTGTTGCCAACCCCATGAACCGTATGCTCGGAATCATGAAATACTTCTCACATGCTCTCAAGTCCACCGACTGGCGTGAGGAGCAACTCATAAGTGACCTTGTAGGATTTTCTGATAGAGCTCGTCGTGAAGGGCTGTTGGCGCTTGAGGACAACGTGGATCAGATAGAAGATGAGTTCATGCGCAAGGCAATACAGCTGGTAGTTGACGGCACCGATCCGGAGATCATCAAGTCCATAATGTATAACGACCTCAATCAGATTCAGACTCGTCACGAGGCGGGTATCAAGGTGTTTGATGACTGGTCCAAGATTGCGCCAGCCTTTGGAATGATTGGTACGCTCATTGGACTGATTGCAATGTTGGTCAACCTCGGTGGTGATACCTCGGTTATTGGCCGTGGTATGTCGACCGCGCTTGTTACCACGTTGTACGGGTCTTTTTTTGCTAACCTTGTGCTTATTCCGGTAAAAAGTAAGCTGGAAGACCGTGACGGCGACGAGACACGCGCCCGGGAAATTGTTATTGAAGGTATACTCTCGATACAGTCGGGAGATAATCCGCGTATCCTGCTGGACAAGTTGGTGGCGTTCTTGCCGCCGAAGCAGCGTGAAGCCATTAAGGCGGAGTCCGGTCGAGACTAAGCGGTTGTAGAGCGCTAAGAGGGGAGGGGCTATGCCCGCGCCAAAGAAAAAAAAGAAGAAGTCTGAGGGAGCGCCTGACTACATGCTCACCTATGGTGACATGGTCACGCTGCTTCTGACCTTTTTTGTTATGCTGCTCACTACCGCCGAGATTGACGGGTATCGG
Organism: Spirochaetaceae bacterium; assembly: GCA_003564775.1. Taxonomy (GTDB): domain Bacteria; phylum Spirochaetota; class Spirochaetia; order DSM-27196; family SLAA01; genus SLAA01. The sequence continues at coordinate 1,990 of PXEI01000277.1, read as the reverse complement.
TTGCGCCTCATTCTTGCGTCCTTTCCAGGGCTTGGCAGCATGCAGGGGGGCAATACACTGCAAGAGGGACCGTTAGCCGAGCTTGGCAACACAATAATGATGCTCCCGTCAATGGAGCGCGGCAGGGCTTTAGATAATGCCCGCCGTAACGCGGTATCCCTCTTTGAGCCAGAAATCCGGAGCCAGAGGGTTCGGGTAACCCAGGATGAGCGAGGTCTCGTTATCTCGCTTGCGGCGGACGCGTTTTTTGGGGTCGCGAGTGCCGAGGTCAATCTGGAGGAGGCACGTTCGGTGCTCCAACGGCTTGCGGAGTTACTGCGTTCGCCCGAGCTTGCCGAGCGAAAGTTCCGGATTGAAGGGCACACCGACAGCGTGCCCACCGATCCACAAGGGCCTTGGCCCACAAACTGGGAGCTTTCGGTAGCACGCTCCCTGTCGGTTTTTCGGCTGCTTCTTGATTTTGGAGGTGGTGAGTTGGAAGAGCAGTTCCAGGTTATGGGAGTCGCCGACACCCAACCTTTGTTCGACAACAGCACCCCGGAAGGCCGTGCGTATAATCGGCGTGTTGATGTCATTATTCTCAGCGAGGGACATCTGTGAACTTAGGAGCGGAACGTGGCTGATGAAGATTTTTTGGGCGAAGACGAGGATGTTGGCGGGAGTGACTCCGCGACAGGGGAAAAGAAGCGCATAGGTTTCATTCCCGGCATTGTGATTCAGATCCTCAAATGGGCCGGGGTAGTACTCGGGGCCATTATCTTTATCGTTACCGTTGTGGTGATAACGCTCCGCATCATGGGGCCGGGCACCGACCCGCAAACTCGTGTGCCACGTACCGAGGCGTACGAGGCTCGCGTTCCGATATTGGAGTGGCACAATGTCATGGGTGACTCTGCAGAGAGCATTCGGGGGTCTACTGCCGACACCCCTCGGCGCACCTTTATGGTACGTCCATATATTGGGTACGAGCCTGGACGGCAGACGGTGCTAACGGAGTTGATTGCGCGCAACATTCAAATCCGTGAGATTATTAGCGTGTACTTTAGTTCGCGCACGGCGAGTCAGCTTGAGGGAGTCGACAACCGTGAACGAGTAAAACGTGAGTTGCGTGCCGAGATCAACCGCATTCTTTCCGAGGGCCAGATCCGGGAGATTGCGTTTGATGAGTACCAGATTGTTGAGTTCTAGAATGGAGAGGCGACAATGACCGAAGTCCTGTCGCAGGACGAGATTGATCAACTACTCACCGCTATTTCATCGGGCGACGTAGAAACCGAAGAGGTTCATCAGCCGACCGATCAGCGGAAGATCAAGATCTACGACTTCAAGCGTCCCGACAAGTTCTCTAAGGAACAGATTCGCACGGTCTCAATAATGCACGAGACATTTGCGCGTCTTACAACAACCTCTTTGTCGGCTCAGCTTCGTAGCCTGGTGCAGGTACACGTGGCCTCGGTAGATCAGCTCACCTATGAAGAGTTTATCAGGTCCATTCCAAATCCAACGACCCTTGCTGTTATCAACATGGACCCGCTTAAGGGTTCAGCTATTCTGGAAATTGACCCGGCAATTACCTTCTCAATAATTGACCGCCTTTTTGGTGGGCAGGGTGAGGGCGCCAAGGTGAGCCGTGACCTGACCGACATTGAACAGTCGGTAATGGAAGGTATTATCGTTCGTGTGCTGGGTAACATGCGCGAGGCATGGAGCCAGGTTATAGATCTCAGGCCGCGTTTGGGGCAGATAGAGACCAATCCTCAGTTCGCGCAGATTGTTCCACCAACCGAGATGGTTGTGTTGGTTACCCTCGAAACAAAGGTTGGTGAGGTCGAGGGAATGATGAACTTCTGTATCCCGTATTTGACCATAGAACCGATTATTTCCAAGCTTTCGGCGCAGTACTGGTACAGTTCGGTACGCCGGGGAACAACAACAGAGAACCTGAACATCTTGCGGGAACGCCTGTCGACTATAGACGTCAGTCTCGTAG
>PXEI01000459.1 GCA_003564775.1 Spirochaetaceae bacterium | reverse complement strand
CCGAACGGCCAAGCATGGTCATTGCCGAGGCAAAATGCACCCGGCGGTTGTCAGGCGTGCGATCAAAGCGCTTGACCAGGAAGGTGGTGCCGGTTTCGGAGAGCTTCTCGATCCGTGCGGAGGATAGAGTGATGCCCGCTTCCTCAGCGAGCTGGTGTATCAGATACTCCCACAGGCCCACGTCGACTACATCGTGCCGGGAGGGAAACCTGGCAATCCACAGAGCGCCGGAACTGTCCTGCACGGTAGCTTTAGGACGAGCGCCGCCGAGTGACGACCCAGGGGCGAGTATCACCTCGAGCCACGCGGAGTCGTCCTCGCCCGGAACCGGATTGTCCATCCTGCCCGCCGCTGTCGGCACAGGATCACGGCGCCCGACCCTGGTTGGCGTGTTGAGACCGTCCCAATCGGCCCATAATGTTTGTATTTAACAACAAAACTCAAACCGTGACAATAAAAAGCAATGTTACCATCCACTCGTTCGCCTTGAAGAATGATCACAGCCTGCTTGTAATCATCACACGGAACCCGCTCCCTAAGCCTACCAGCTCCAGCTTATGCCTGCCGGGTCGGTGGTAAGCTCTGCAGGTGACGCCGCACCCGGTGGTGGCTCGGACAGGACTACCCGCACCAGACCGGCTGCCCCTTCCGACGCTGGACGGTCCTGTGCCCAGGTGTTCACCCCCACGTGATGATGGTACCCGCCCCAGGCCAGGAATCGTGCGCCGGGATAACTGCGCTGCGTGACTTTGAGCCCCAGGTTTTTTCGGTAGAATGCCTCGGCACTCTCAAGGTCAGGCACGTGAAAATGCAGATGTCCAATCCTGCTGCCCGCACACAGGCCTTCGGTACCTGTTGCGGTTGCCAGCAGGCCTGCCATATCCAGCTCCACGGTATCCATGGCGATGTTGCCCTCGGCGTCACGCCGCCACTCGGACGGGTCGCGGTCGGCGTAGAGTTCTACGCCGTTGCCGTCGGCGTCACGCAGGTACACCGCCTCGGAAACCAGGTGATCGGATGCGCCCTCTATAAAAAAGGTCGGGCCGGAAAAGGTGTCCTGAGTGGATTTTTCCAGGTCACCTGTCTCGGTACGGCGCTCGGTCGCACTCCGCACCGCGGCAAAAACACGCCTGAGCGTGGCGGCCAACGCCGCCCGGCTTGGGAGCAGGAACGCCACGTGGTACAGGCCGACTGTTGTCTCGGTTGCTCGTTGTGCCTCAGGAAGCACCTCAAACGCAAGCTCAAAGCCCGCATCGACAGAACGCAACAAACCCGGCTCGACCTCGGTTAGCCCAAGCGCGTCCCTATACAAAGCTGCCACCGGTTCATACGCCGGTGTCCGGTACTCAAGACGCCGGAACGTGGATGCAGCGCCGCCAGACGGCTGTGAACTGGAAATGTTTTCACTCATGCTCATAAGGTCCCACTTTCTTGTTTCCATGGCAATGCCAATATGGCGTGCTAGGTAGACACCAGAAGATATGCACGTGCTTCGTACGGTCTCATGGTTAGCTGCTCAATATCCTCTGCCGGATCAACCGGGTAGTTGGAAACGAGCAGTTCAAACCCCGCTAAGGGAATATCTTCCGGAAAAACAAAGACCGGGGTCGCGGCGCTGAAGTTCAGCACAACGAGCATGCGTTCTCCGGCCCCGCGCGACTCTGTGGCAGCCTTTTTGTTACTGCGCAGAAAACAGTACAGGTGCTCATGATCCGGCATCAGCAGCTCGTAGTCGCCGCGGGAGATTACGGAGTAGTGCCGCCTCAGCTTAATGAGTTCCTTGTAGTAAGACAGCACCGAGTTGGGATCTGCAGCGGCAGCCTCCACATTAATGTGCGTATAGTTAGGGTTTACCGGAATCCAGGGCTCACCGGTTGTGAACCCCGCGTTTGACTTGGAACTCCATTGCATAGGAGTGCGCGCATTGTCGCGGCTCTTGGCATGAATGATCCGCAACGCCTCCTCAGGAGAGCGCCCCTGTTCCTCAACAAACTCTCGGTAAATGGTCCGGGTTTCTATATCCCTGTAGGCTTGAATGCCGGAAAAGGCGACGTTGGTCATGCCTATTTCCTCACCCTGGTAGATGTAGGGTGTCCCACCAAGCAGGTGAACAAAGGTGGCCAGCATTTTGGCGGACTCCACCCGAAAACGGCTGTCGTTGCCGAACCGTGATACCGAACGTGGCATGTCGTGATTACACAGGTACACACTGTTCCAACCCCGGTCTTGCAGCGCGGTTTGCCAGCGCGACATGACCTCCTTAAGCTCAGGAAGGCTCCACTCGCGGATACTGCGCCGCGGGAGTGCGGTTTGCGGGTCTTCATCAATGTCCATGTGCTCAAACTGAAACACCATACTCAAAGATCCGGTCTCGATGTCGGTCAGCGCGGCTGCTTTCTCGGTGGTGATCATTGGGGTCTCACCGACGGTCATGACGTCGTACTGGGAAAGCACCTCTGCTTTCATCTCCAACAGGAACTCCTCCAGACGCGGCCCATTCACAAAGTGCTCGCCACCAAAGTGGTAAGGGCCAGCTCCCTGTGGCGTTGCATCTGGAAAGCCCGGCGCCTTGGAGATCATGTTGATTACGTCCATGCGAAATCCGTCTACGCCAAGGTCTAGCCAACGGCGCATCATGGCATACAGTTCCTTGCGAAGCTGCGGGTTCTCCCAGTTGAGATCTGGCTGCTTCTTTGAAAACAGGTGCAGATAGTACTCGCCGCTTGGCTCGTCATACTCCCAGGCCGAGCCGCCAAAGAACGATGCCCAGTTGTTGGGTTGGGTGCTCCAGATATAGTAGTCACGGTAGGGACTATCTTTGGATGCCCGTGCGGATTGGAACCAGGCGTGTTCGTCAGAGGTGTGGTTAACTACCAGATCCATGACCAGCTTGATGTTGCGCGCGTGCATGCCAGCCAGGAGCGCCTTCCAGTCCGCCATGGTGCCAAACTCATCCATGATCGCGTGGTAGTCACTAATATCGTAGCCGTTGTCGTCGTTCGGCGACTTGTACACCGGCGAGAGCCAGACGACATCGACCCCCAGCTCCGAAAGATAGTCAAGCCGGCTGATAATTCCTTGCAGGTCGCCAATGCCGTCACCGTTTGAGTCTGAGAAACTGCGCGGGTATATCTGGTAGACTACGCTGTCTTTCCACCACGTATCTGCGGGCATCTTCTTCTCCTTGCTCGTCTGCGTTTACTGGCGCGTTCCTGGGGTCTGAGGCTATACTCCACATTTTCTGGGCTGAGTACAAGCGAAATGCAGGCTCAGCCGTGAAAAGACTGGGAAGTCTCTATGTAATTGAGTAAGTTGTCAATTATGCTTTTCCGGGAGGCAACATTGTGAAGAATAAAATTGAGATCAAAGCCAAACGCGACGACATGCGCGTTGGAACCCTTGAGACCAACAGCCCGCTCTTTCAGGCCTTCCCTAAAGGCTCAATTGTGGTGTTGAAAACAAACGGTAAGGACGCACGCTCGGACATGGAGCTTGGTACCCTACGCAAAGAATGGGCAACAAAAGAGAAGGTAAGCCCAGAGAGTTACCGCGCGGGCGCGTCCGATAGTGTAGAGGTTGAGGTGAATCCCCTGGGCACCATTGGTACCCTCAAGACCAAAATGGCAGAGGCGCTGGGGCTCCCCAAAGATGCGCTGGAACTTCGCCTGCCGGACAAGAGCCCGGCAAACGTGAACACGCGTGTGGCAAAGTTTCTTGAGAACTGGGGAATATAGCGGCTGCTATACGTTGAAGCGAATATTCAGAATATCACCGTCCTTGACACGGTACTCCTTGCCTTCAAGCCGGAAGTGCCCCTTGGACTTAACCGCTTTCTCACTCCCTGCTTCTATCAGGTCCTCGTAACCAAAACACTCGGCACGAATGAAGCCCTTGGCTAGGTCGGTGTGGATGGTACCCGCCGCCTGCTGGGCGTTCTCTCCGTCACGAATAGTCCAGGCCCGCACCTCGTCCTCTCCGACGGTAAAGAAGCTGATGTAGCCGAGCAGCTTGTAGGCAAAGCTGGTCAGGCGTGTGCGCGCTGACTCAGTAATTCCCATGTCGGCCATGAAAGCCTCTGCTTCTTCGGGTTCAAGCCGGGAGAGCTCCATCTCAAAGTTGCCCGCAAACTCAATAACCGGATAGCGCTGCTCGAGCCGCTTTACAACCTCGGCATTCTTGCCATACGAGCTCTCGTCCGAGTTGAGGACAATGAGGGCTGGCTTGGCGGTGAGAAAGCGGAAACCCTTAAGGAGGGTTGCGTCGTCGGCAGTGAGTTCGAGCTCACGCACGCCGCCGCCTTCTTCCAGTTTTGCAACCACTCGCTGCATGAGCTTGAGCTCGGCCTGGGACTGCGAGGTCTTTTTGCCACGCTTGTGGTCGGCCTCGAGCCGCTCTACACGGCGTTCGGCAATGACCTGGTCAGCAAGGATCAGTTCCGACTCAACATTCTCAAGGTCCCGTGTGGGGTCAACCGCACCATGGGCTTGTTCAAGGGTTGCATTGGCAAAGTTGCGGAGTACAAGGAGCAGCGCATCTGAGCCCTTAATGAGGGAGATGCCCTCGCCCGAGAAAATGCCTTCCTCGGAGCCGGGGCCCTTGCTGCCGCCGCCGACAAAGTCGAGAAACTCAATGGTGGCGTAAATGGTTTTCTTGGGCTGATACATCTCTGACAGCTGGTCAACCCGGGTGTCCCCAACGTCGACAACCGCTACGTTTGGTTCAACCTTGCTTGATGCATACTCGGCTACCTCGGCTTCTTGCCCGGTGAGCGCGTTAAAGATGGTTGTTTTCCCGGATTTTGGGAGACCTATAATTCCTATATTCATACGGCTGGCAGTATGCCCCGGATAGAGTTTTTTGTACACTGCCGTAATGAACCTACCAGGACTCGACCTCAGCACCATCCTGCTCCTGTCGCTGTGCGGTGCACTTGTGGGCATGAACAAAACCGGGCTCCAAGGCGGGGGCATGATTGCGGTGGCGCTGGCTGCCGCGTATTTCGGCGCGCGCCCATCTACAGGCATTATGCTACCCATTCTTATGTTTGCGGATCTCTTCGGCCTGGCCTACTACCACAAGCATGTACGCTGGAGGCAGGTGCTGCTATTGCTGCCGGGCACCCTGGTTGGAATACTGATTGCCGTCTACGTAGGTGATGTGGTGGGCCCCGAGACCTTTGCGCCCATTCTGGCGGGGGTGCTTGGCTTTGGGCTGGTGATCCTGGTTGTCTCACCGGCAACTCGCCGTCGCCGCCTGGCACCGGAAGGCACTTTGGATCCCCCGGACCCCGACAGGCTCCGCCCGCGTGTTCTGGCATTTGCCGGTAGCATGGGAGTGGCGGCCGGGTTCTCAAGCATGATCGGCAACGCGGCCGGGGCGGTGCTGTCGGTGTATTTGCTCGCGTTGCGGCTACCCAAGAACACCTACATCGGCGTGACGGCCTGGTACTTCTTCATCAACAACATAATCAAGGTTCCGTTTCATGTGCTTATATGGGAAACCATGAGCCCCGCTACGCTACGCATAAGCCTGGTAGCCGCACCGGCGGTTGCAGTCGGTGCGCTTGTGGGCGTGGCCGTAGTAAAGCGGGTAGCGGAACGGCCGTATCGTGTGTTTGTGATTGTGGTTACTGCGGCTGCGGTACTGCGGCTGCTCTTTTAGCTGTCACCGGGGGCGTTGTTGATAAGCTCGGCGGCGTCTATCTCTTCAACTTCTGAGTAACCAGCCGATGCATCCCCGGTAAACCACTGCCAGTTCTCCTGCAGAACTAACTGCCCGCTTGGCTCTCTGACCGGAGTTGAACTACAGCGGCCTGCCATAATCTGCCCGGCGGCATTGAGGTGATGGTAGCAAAACTCCAAAGCCCCATCCCCCGCTACCGTGCCAAGCAGATGACCCTCTACAACCTCGCCTCCGGAGTATCTCCCCCAGAGACGATTCCCGGTTTGGTGATACTCAAACACCGTGGTTGCGCTCACTTCGCCGCTTGGCGAGTTACTGCGTCCCCGAAAGAACTTGCCGTCGTAATCTATTTTCACGGCGTTCTCCCTTTCCGTTGCTGCACATAGGATTGAAACTCCGCCCGAAAGGCCTGCGAATACACCTGCAGATCACTGGAGGAGAACAGCACAAACCTTAACCTGCGCAGGTGGGTGCAGCTGGGCAGTTCCTTGGCAACGGTGGCAACGGAGACTTCGGCCGCCTCCTGTATCGGATAGCCAAAGGCCCCGGTTGAGATAGCCGGAAAGGCAACGGAACGGGCCTGAACTTCCTCTGCACGCAGCAGTGCGTTGCGGAAGCAGTCAGCAAGCAGTTGATCCGAGGGACTATCCACCCCATAGACCGGCCCAAGGCAGTGAATGACGTACTTGTTTGGAAGACGACCAGCGCCGGTAATCACGGCCTGTCCCGGGCGTATCGGCGCCAGCGGCCTGCACTCGGCGTCCAACTCAGGGCCCGCAGCGCGGTGTATTGCTCCGGCCACCCCTCCCCCAGTTCGCAGCTCCGCATTTGCAGCATTCACCACGGCATCCATATCCGGCTGCGCCGTGATATCGCCGCTCACACACTCAATAATCAGTCCGTTGTCGGTTTGCATCCGAAAAGCATCGCCCATTGAATTCTCCTTGTACCTTCAGGCCGCGTGCGCCCGCTGCGATCACCAATGTAGGCGCATTTACCGCCGCCTGGGGTCCAGCACGATCTTGCCAGAAACCTCGGCGGACTCAATCCGGCGGTGCGCCTCGGCAACATCGAAAAAGCTCACGATATCTGCAACTACCGGTGCAATGCGCCCCTGCCGCAGCAACGCAAAGAGTGCGGTCAGGTCCTCCTGGAACCATTCAGGATGCTGCTTGCGAAGTTTCGTAATGATGTAAAGCTCGGCTCGACGCCGGTCACGCTTGAGTTTGCTTAAGCCGTACCATAGGCCAGTTGCGAGCATGCCCCCCTTTTGCTTACCCAGCGCCATATCAAGCATCCCAAAAATGACAAGGCTGCCTCCAGGCGCTACCACTGAGTAGGAGCGCTTGAAGTTCTCCGGGCCAATTGCGTCAAAGACCGCCGGAACTCCATCTGGATGCGCCTGTTTGACAACCTCGACGAAGTCCTGGAGCCGATAGTCTATGGCAGTAGCACCAAAGGAGGAAACAAAATCATGTTTGGATTGTGAAGCAGTGGCATAGGCAGTGATGCCGAAGGCGCGGGCCAAGTCCAGCGCCGCGCTGCCAACAGACCCTCCACCGCCGTGTATCAGGAAGCTGTCACCCTCTTTGAGTTCCGCAACTCGGAACATCATTTGATAGGCTGTCAGATACGCAAGCACACACACGACCGCTTGCGCCGGTTCCAACTCACCGGGCACCGATACCAAGCCCGCCTCGTCTCTAAGAAGATACTCAGTCTGTGACCCGGTGATAGTAAGGTCCGCAACGCGGTCTCCAGGAGTAAAGCGGCTAACATCCGGCCCAACGGCCTCCACCTCACCAACACAGTCGTATCCCAGGACTACCGGTGCCTTTTTCACCTCCGGATAGCGTCCGTTGCGGATCATGACATCGGTGAAGCTCACACTCGCCGCCTCAACACGGAGGCGAACCTCACGCCCCGTGGGTTCCGGCACCTCGTGTTCAGACATCGTCACTACATCGGCCGAGCCGAATTCCTGTATAGATATGCATCGTGAGTTCATGTTCTCCCCTATGGCGAAACGGCGCTGGTCTGAGTGCCGTAGATTGTCAGGTCAAATGGGTCTCAACAATCCGCGCAATCTCTTCATACCCACGAGCGCCTTGCAGGGTCTCTTTCAACGAGCCCCGAGAAAACAGCATTAAGGTAGGCACAGCGGTCACACGATACTTTGCGGCCAGACGCTGTTTTTTGTCGATATTAATCTTGACCGTCAAGAGTTGCCCTTTATAGTCCCGAGCGATCTGCTGCACGATTGGGGAAACGACCTTACAGGGCCCGCACCAGTCGGCGTAGAAATCAACCAGCACCGGTTTGTCGGAGTTTGCTATGAGTTCTTCAAAACTCGTCGGTAAGGCTTTGCTTGTCTGCATGGTGCACTCCCATTTGCTTGAGTATTGCTCTCTTCTAATATATGCAGTGGGAACCCGGAAGCCAAGGACAGATATAAGGGCCTGAAGGAGACACCGTCATGACTGGTTTTACCTTAGCGCGCACAATTGTTGGTTTCTTTGTACTTGGTTTACTCGTAGTCGGCGGCCTGCCCGCGGGCAATCTGAGCCCCCAGGAGCAGGAGCTTCTGCTGCAGACGTTTTCACCGCTTGCGCTTCCGCTGCAGACGCCTGTGGAGTTCCCAGACACGGGCGACCCTGTTGAGTACACGCCCCTGCCTGCATCGATCGCCGGGCACCTTGGCTTTGAGTACGCGTACTCCAGCACTAGTTTCGCGGTCGGGCGAGTCTCATTGCCGGATGAGATTGAGCTACTCTTGAGCTTCCGCGACGACTCAGGAAGCTCGGTCGTCGACAGGCGCTATGACCTGCATGTGTACGATACTCGCTGGCGGCAGGTTGTGGCGTCACACCTTTTTGGGTTAGAGCTCACGCGGCCGTCGCAGATGCAGCCGGGGCCAGGCCGATCCCAGCGGCCGTCACCAGCGCCACCGGGGCCAAACAGCTCACCGGGCGCGCAGGAACGGCGCTCCAGTCAGTTGCGCTCCGGAAAGCTGAGTAACGAACTGCGTCTCACAATCCGCGAGCGTTACCTGAGTGAGACAGGCCCCATCGACGGCAGCGTGGTGGAGTTTGAGGCAGAACAGACCGAGGTTTACCTCTGGAACGGCTCGGCCCGGAGCTTCACACTGCAGTAGGGAGTTGGTGTGAGCAGATCAAGCGCCAGCGCGACGCGTTGCTTCTGCCCGCCCGAGATCTCATACGGCGGCTTTTGGAGGAGATGTCCCAGGCCGTTTGGGCCGATAACCCCGACCCATTCACCTTGTTCAACACTCAGACTTACGGAATTGATGTGCCGGTGGCGTCAAAGCCGCGCCCAGTAGATGCTCACTCCCCGTAGATGCTCACTCCCAGTACGCGTGCAATCTTTTGGTACTGCGGCTGCACGGCTCCAAGCAGCGTGTAGGACACCAGGATGCTGAACATAACACCGGCTACGACGTTGCCACCAAACCCGATCGGGCCAACCTGTTAGAATTACTATATCAGAAACTATAAACGGCTCTCGGGACTCATGCGAATGCAGTCGCTGTGCACGTATTGTGCCGGACTATCAGGTTTGCGTTAGATATTACTAGTTTTGTGGTATTATCTAACGCAAACCTGAGCATTGAGTGAAACAGATTGTCCGTCGGGTACCTACAGGCTGAATGCAGTTGCCCTGGGTGAATCCGGCCACGGCCTGTACCTTGCACCCGCCGCCATGAGATACTGAGTCACCATGAGCACCACCGGAAACCCATATTTGTTCTTTGCCGCCTGCCCGCACTACTCCGAGGCACTACTCCGTGAGGAGCTCACGCGCATTATTGGCTCCGGCACCGCTGCTGGCTTGCAAGGCAGCGCGGATGCGGCTGACACCGCCCGCGACCCGGCGCCCGCTGCCGACTCGGCGTCCGGTGACCGCGACCCCGAGTTCCGCGAGACCTCGGGTGGGGTGGGTTTTCGCGGCAGCCTGGAGGACGCCTACCGCGTCTGCCTGTGGTCTCAGCTTGCTGGCCGCGTCTATCTGGAGCTTGCAACCGAAACCATTGCCGACCGTGACGGCCTGTATAGCCTGGCCCGCAGTGTAGCCTGGCACGAGTTCTTTAGCCTTGAGCAGAGTTTTGCCGTGGCCTCACACACCGCGCACCCGGCCTTCCGTTCAGAGAACCTTGCCGCCCTCATTGTGAAGGACGCGGTGGCCGATCATTTCCGTGAACAAACCGGAGAACGCCCGTCGGTAAATTCCGAGGCTCCGGATGCCCGGCTGTATGTACACCTGACCACGCGCAGTACGAGCCTGTACCTTGACCTCTCGGGGGAGAGCCTGCACCAGCGTGGGTACCGGCTAACCCGGGGCGCCGCGCCACTGCGGGAGAACACCGCCGCCGCGGTGCTGGCCCGTGCCGGGTGGTTTGCTGCCGTAGCAGACTGGCGCGCGGCGGGCGGCGCGCCGCCGGTGCTGGTGGACCCCATGTGCGGGGCGGGCACCCTGGCGATAGAGGCCGGACTTGCGGCCACCGACGGGGCGCCGGGGCTTGGCCGCCAGCATTTTGGGTTTGAGCGCTGCCTTCTGCATGACGCAGATCTCTGGGCTACCGTGCGCGGCGAAGCCAAAGACCGTCAGGAGCAGGGGCTGGCCGCGTTTGTACGGGCTGGCGGCCGCATCTGGGCCTCCGACATCGACCCAGAGGCGATCTCGGCCTGCAACCAGAACGCAGCACGGGCTGGCCTGCAGGACATTCTCACTACCGGCTGCAGCGACTTCTCGCGCCTGACTCGCGGCGCGGTTCTGGGTTCATGGAACAAAGTGTGGGAGACCGAGGAGGCCCCGGCCTGTTTTGTAGTAACCAATCCGCCCTACGGGGTGCGAATTGGCCCCTTGGGCAGATCTAACGAGGAGCCGGAGCAGCTCTATGCAAAGTTAGGCTCCTGGCTTGCTGGCAATTTTGAGGGCGCCCGAGCAGCGGTGCTTGCTGAGAGTAAGGATCAGGCGCGGGCTTTGGGGCTGCGAGCCGACAAGGTCAACACGCTGTACAACGGAAGGCTCAAGATTGTGGTGGCGCTTCTGCGCCTTGCCGCAACAAACCGCTATGTTGCGCCGCTGAGCAGCAGTGAACAGGAGGCTGCTGAGGACCAGACGCAAGGCACTGCTATGCTGCTCAACCGCTTCCGCCGCAACGCCAGCGACCTTAAGGAGCACCTGAGCAAAGAGGGAATTACCTGTTACCGACTCTACGACGCGGACATCCCGCAGTACTCGGCCGCGGTGGATCTCTACACCGAGACCGACGGCACGCTCCACGTTGTGATACAGGAGTACGCGCCGCCAGCGACCATAGACAAGGATGCATCGGCACAGCGCTTTGACGAGCTGCTGGATACCATCCGTCGATTTCTGGAGCCACAGCAGCTGCGCATGCACATTAAGCAACGCCGCCGCCTCCGTGGTGACGACCAGTATCGCACCGATGAAGGGGCAGACACCCGCCCAGGCGGGGGGACAGGCAGCGCTGGCGGCGCCAGCGGCGGCACGCGAACCGGAATTGTAGAGGAGAGCGGACTGGGGTTTGAGGTCAACTTTAAGGACTACATCGATACTGGACTTTTTCTGGACCACCGTGACGTGCGGCGGCGCATACGAGACATGGCCAAGGACAAACACTTCCTGAATCTCTTTGCATATACCTGCACCGCCTCGGTCTACGCCGCAGATGGAGGCGCCCGCACCACCGTCTCGGTCGACACCTCAAACACCTACCTTGCGTGGGGGAAACGCAACTTCAAGCTGAATCAACTTCTGAGTGATGGTGACCACTTTGTGCGCCGTGACTGCATGGAGTTCATTGAGGAGTGCAGGGACGATTTCGGCCTGATATTTATTGACCCGCCAAGCTTTTCAAACAGCAAGGGACGGGACGATGTATTTGATATACAGCGGGATCACGAGCAGCTGTTGCTGGGCGCGCTTAAGCTGCTCACCGACGACGGCACGATCCTGTTTTCTACCAACCTGCGTGGCTTTGTGCTCGCTGAGAAGCTGCGAGAAGCGGCCCGCGTGGGCGAGATATCCGAGGAGATGACTCCACCGGACTTCGCCCGCCGCAAGAACCGCCGCCACGTATTTCTGCTGCGCAAGCTGTAGCGGCAAGCGGCCGCTCGGGCCTTCGGCGGCTCCCGCCAGTTAGCCCGCTGTTACAATATCCAACCAGGACTTCGCTTCCTGGTACCCGTCAACCAGCACCGGAGATGAGGAGTCACTCACGCTACTCAGTAGGCTCTGTACCTGCCGCCCCATAATGTCCAGGCAGCCCTGCACCAACCCGCTGTGGTAGCCGCTTTCGCCAAACTTGACCACCATCTGCATAGAGAAGACCCGACCGAGAGCGCGCCCAAGTTCAACCATTTTCCGTTGCGACAAGGCTCGGTCAAAGCTGAAGCTCAACCCATCCCGGAAGCGCTCGGCGACATCGGCACTGAGTTCAAACTCCTTCAGGAACCGAAACAGATTGGACTCTTTGAGAGCTCCCATGCGCTTGAGCACCGCCTCGGAGATCTGTTGATACAGAATGTCGTTGGAGCCCTCAAAAATCTGGAAGGGTCGGCTGTCCACAACCGAACGCCCGGAAATATGGTCAAGCCGGTATCCCCGGCCCCCAAATAACTGGACAACCGACTGCGCAGCATCCTGCATGTAGTCGGTGATCACGGTCTTTATGGAGTTGGCCGGCAGCCCCTCGCCAGAGAGGTCCTTGGCAACCGAACCTGCCTCGCTGGTGTAGGCACACATTGCCGCGCAGGCGGTGGTGTAGGCCTGAAGCTCGGCCAGGCGGTCCTGCACCTGGTCATAGCCAACCAGGGGGAAGCCGCCGACATTGCGCGTGCGCGTATGGGCAACCGCCTCATCCAGCAGCCGCCGCAGATACCCCATAGCCATGCCCGGAAACTGAAGCCTGCTGCGGTGCAGCAGGTCCAGCATCATGCGCACCCCACCCTGCTTGGCCGAGAGCCTGTGATCCTCCGGAAGCATGGTGTCAAGCTTACTGCGCCCGTAGGGAATCATGTAGAGACCCAGACTTGGGTAGTACTCCTCAACCTCAATACCTCCAAGGTTCTTGTCCCAGACAAAGAAGCTTATGGTGCGCTCCAGGTCACCACGCTCGGTCTCACCGCGCGCGGTAAGCAACCAGAAATCTGCGTGCCCAGTAAGGCCACCCCAGTGTTTGGTACCCTTAAGGTGATACCCACCGTGAACAGCCTTGAAGCTGCTGCGCATGCGCAGGGCGTCAGAACCGAACTCCGGTTCGGTGATCATGAGCCCGCCTATGGCCTGATGGTTGATAAAGCGTTCAAACACGCGCTCCTGCAGCCCCGGATCGGCGTACTTGGAAACCGGCTGAAGGAAGAGGGCTCCGTTTATTCCCATGGTAAGCGACAGTGCTAACGACTCGTAGGAACATGCCTCAAGCATAGCAAGGCTCTCGGCAACATGCTGCCCGCGCCCTCCATACTGCTCGGGAATAAAGACCGAGAGCGGCGTTGGATCAAAGGCTTCGGCAAAAAGCTCTCGCGGCATTCCGCGTTTGGTGGCGTGTTCATTGGTGTACAGCGTGGCGAACAGCCGTTTGAGCCGCCCCTGGAGTTCCGACAAAAAAACAGGAAAGGGTTGTTGCGTAGTCACACTCATGCGTGACTCACCTTGTGTTTTCTATTCATCTGTTCAATATACTTTAGCGCCATACTCAAGTCCAGAATTGCGGATAGAGAAGTGGCCCGGCCGCTGATCCCGGCCGCTGATCCCGACGCTGCCCCGAGATAGCTGCCAGTGGGGCTGCCCCCCCGTAGCCGACGGCCCTGCCGCGTAAGTATCTTTACCCTACACACAGGAGGACACATCATATGGAATATCGACGTTTGGGAAAATCCGGGCTCAAGGTTTCGGCCTTGTCATTTGGCTCGTGGGTCACATTTGGAAAACAGGTCGATGTAGATGCGGCAGCCGACGAAATGAAGGCGGCCCTTGATCATGGCGTAAACTTTTTTGACAACGCCGAGGCCTACGAAAAGGGTAAGTCGGAAGTTGTTATGGGTCAGGCCATTAAGAAACTCGGCCTGGTACGCAAGGACTACGTTGTTTCCACCAAAATATTCTGGGGTGGGAGCGGCCCCAACGATACCGGGCTCTCGCGCAAGCATGTAGTAGAGGGCACCCGCGCCGCGCTTGACCGCATGCAGCTTGAGTATGTAGACCTTGTCTTCTGCCATCGACCCGACTACGAAACTCCTATTGAGGAAACCGTCCGGGCAATGAGCCATGTCATTGACCGCGGCTGGGCTATGTACTGGGGTACCAGTGAGTGGAGCGGGGAGCAAATCCGTCAGGCATGGGAGGTCGCTATGCGTCTGGGACTGAATCCACCAACCATGGAACAGCCCCAGTACAACATGTTCCACCGCGATCGCGTGGAAGTTGAGTACGCCCCACTCTATGACGATATCGGCCTGGGCACGACTATTTGGAGCCCCCTGGCATCCGGCGTGCTCACCGGCAAGTACGCGCAGGGCATTAAGGAAGGCCGCCTGACCCTGCCCGGGTACGAGTGGTTGCGGGAGATGTACGAGAACGAAGAAGGCCGGGAGCGCATAAACAAGGTAGAGAAACTGCGTCCCATAGCCGCCGACCTTGGTGCAAGCCTGGCTCAGCTGGCGCTGGCCTGGACCCTCAAAAACCCCCAGGTGAGTACCGTGATTACCGGGGCGTCCAAAGCCTCACAGGTTGGCGAAAACATGAAGGCGCTTGATATTGTGCCCAAGCTCGATGCCGGAATTATGGACCGCATAGAAGAGGTGCTCGGCAACAAACCAGAGCAGCCGCGAAACTGGCGCTAAGCAACCGCAAAAGTCCCTGCCAGGGGCCGGCACATCTCCTGTCAATGAGGTATGATCCGGCTGGTGGTTAAAAAAGCATCTTCACTGATTATGGTGAGCGTGATCTTCTCGCTCACCATAACTGCATTCCTCGTTCCCATTCTCATAGCAACACCCACACGATACCGCACGGGAGATGCCGCTCCGCGCGTAGAAGATGGCGTTTTAGATGCTCGTGAATGGGGGGGCAAGAAACGAGGGCTCCTGGCT
>PXEI01000130.1 GCA_003564775.1 Spirochaetaceae bacterium | reverse complement strand
TGCCGGGCACCAGGGTATTGTAGTTGGACACCACACTGAGATCCTCAATGCCGATTTGCCTGGCGCGGTTCCATTGCTCGCCCCCGATGACGCTGCCGCCCCCGTGCTCCTCCACGATCGACTGCGGCAGGGGAACCCGGAAATGGATTTGATTGCCCTCGATCCGGGTGATTTCCCGAAAATGCATCAACTGCCTGGCATACGCCGCCGCCCGCCACCCATACTGTTTCATATCAAGGGTTTGCGTCCAATTTTCGTTGACCCGCTTCATCACCCTGATTTCGTCGCCGACCGAGAAACCGCCGGCATCCTCAAGGGTCAGGTGCGTGCTGCCGGCCGGAACGTAGGCATCAGCGATCCGACTTTCGAAGGAGTCTCCCGACGGTTGACCACTCTCACCTGCGGGACGCCCTTGAATCCCCACCCCCATCGGGTTGTTGAAGATCAGAATCGTGCCCTCCCCACCCTGCCCCTCTCCCCGCAAGACGACGCCGGAGCGGAGGTTGAGCGTACCGTTGACATGGTAGGTGCCCCGCTTCAGAAGCAGTGCTCCGCGAATCCCGTCGGCATCCGGCTCCATCGCCGCAATCTCATCGAGGGCGGCCTGGATGCGCGCGTGACTGTCGGGACCTTCCGGATAGGCCATTTCCTTGCGGTCCACCGGGGAGCCCCCCCTGATCCAGTGTGGCTGATCGAAATCCTCGCGACTGTCTGCCGGGCATTGATCACAGTACACCCATGTCCGCACGGCCATCCGCATGGTGGCTTTAAATACCGGCCGACCCTCGCGTTCCGCCTCGAGGATGACCGGGCAGTCGAGCGCATGGGCTTCTTTGCCCCCGTCAACGGCGATAATCGGAGAACCGTCGTTGAGGTCGAGGCTTTCCGGCGAAATAAAAACCTGTTCGGTTCGCAGCGCGGGGGTGGGTGAATCCGGAAGAGGTTCGAGGGTCTCCACCACCTGGACGTCGGGGATGGGTTCCTCATTGGCCTTGTAGCCGGCATGGGAGAAATCGATGATTTTGTCACCCCGGTTGGTGTAGGGGTGGTACACCAGTTTTCCATCAGGCCCCCGGGTGATCAAAGGACTGCTCATGATATCCTCATGGACCGCATATGAAGCGGGAAGGACCAGTAACGAAAGGATGAAAGAAACCAAGAGGGGAAGACGTGGGGTGTTTTTAATCATAGTCAGTATGGATGGAGTTGAAATTTGACTCAGAGTATGGCAAATTCCGTTGGTTTAATTTGCATGTACTGTATTTAAATATTACTGACTGTAATATTACAGCAAATCCACACCACTTCAATGCATTTTTTGCTTTTTTATATGTTTGGGTGTGACCGGAGGATACCGGAACTCAATGTAAGAGCTGAATATTTCGGAATGTCTCGCAGATCCAAATGGGGGAACTGATCCAAAGCGCAGCAACTTCCTTAAACTCCTCCTGCATGGGTCCTCAGGGTCCGCAGGGTCCGTGGTTGATAAAATCCCAAGCAAATAAAACCAACTGCGTACGTCAAGCTATGGGATATGGTGTGCCTATGGAGTAAGACCACGCGGACAAGCCGGTATTCAGGGCCAAAGGCCCGCCACAATAAAAGCCCGGTCCGCCAGGGCCGGGTTCCTGTACGTACATCAGAAATAGAGCTCTGAAGGAGCGGCACAAATTTGAAGGCTCGAGTGCACGTGCAGCAGGCCCTTTGCATCGTGAGTGTGTCGGCCCTACAGGCCTTAATTTTTTAATGTTCTTTCAAACCAGGGCTTGCGCCCTGGTCTGTGTTGTGCCGGCTCTTTGGGCCTTTCAGACAAATACACAGCTTCCTATGACCTAACGCGGATGTAATCTGCGTTAGGGGATGACGGCGAAACGAAACACATCATAATTCGACCCCCGGTGAAAAAGGCTGATGCCATGCCTATCGCCCCCAACTGAGGCAAGCGTGGATTTCGCGATAGTTCGAGATACTGCATCCGTAAAGCCGTTTTGATCGGTCAGACTGAACGTCACGATCGCGTCGTCTGCGGTAAAATTCACCGTACCCTCGAGCGTAAACACGGCCTCGGATCCAACAAACGCCGATCCACTCCAAACTTTCTTCTCTCCCGAATCCGTATCAGCGCTAAAATCACGGGTTCCAAGGTCGATTTGAAAGGTATTCCCATCCCCACCTGTAAACAGTTTCAGGGCAATGCCGTCATTCGCCGCTGTATTGTCGCCAAACAAAACCAGTGATACGTTTCGGGTTTTCTGGGTAGTGACCATGCTGTTGATTCTTATCTCAGACGTGAAGGTGTAGCTGCTGCCCGCGTCCCGACTCAATGCGTTATCTCCCGACAACGCGGTCGTCGTATAGGTCGAGACTCGATTAGTACGACCTTGATCATCAAGACTGTAGTTGATCCTGTCAACTTGCGGCGTAATCGTTCCCCGTCCTAAAAGAGCAAACCCGCCCTGCCCGTCTTTACCAGCACCATTGCCGAAATTCACCTCGAGAAGATCCGCATGTGCCGTGACACCTGCTCCCGCGATAAGTCCTGCGGTCATCAGGGTTCCGATTCTTGTTATTAGTGTCTTCATGTTTTTCTTCTCCTGTTTGGATCCTGTTTTGGCTCAGCGCAAATGGCCTGAAATTGATTTGGGCTTAAGCTATGCGGGGATGGGTTGTGGTTGAGGTGCGCTGCGGGGTTGCATCGCACGTTTGAGTTTGCGTTTTTCCCGGGCGATTTCCAGCTTTTTATCCCGGGTTTCTTGGATTTCTTTTTGCCGGCCGGCCATCCTGTCCATCGGAGTGACATATCCGATGGCCGAATGGAGCCGATCGTGCTTGTAGTGGTGGATGAACTCCCCGGTGATGCGTTTGTCATCCTCCAGGGTCAGGGGCGTTTTCGGGCAAATGACCTGCTCTTTGAGCGTCCGCTGAAACTACTCCAGTTTGCCGTTGGACTGCGGGAAATGGGGTGAACAGAAGTTTAGCGGCAACATCGGTGGTTCTGTTTTCACACGTCCTGTGGGAATCCGTGAAAATTAGCGTGAATCCGTGCTTCCCCTCTTCGGTTGCGGATACAAGACACAAAAGTGCAAAAAATAAACCCAAAAAGACATGGATATTATATTGATCATGGTGTAAGTTTAAAACTGTTATATAAAGAAAGATAGACATAACAAAGACGGATATACACGTAAATGCTAATCAAGTATCCCCGGAGACACATGAAAAAAATAACCACCCTCCTAGCCCTTACCGCAGTCGTTGCGGCGTATATCCCCTCGCAGGCGGATGCCTCGAACATCGTCACCACATCCGAAAAGTCAGACCAATCCGAACCGCCATCCTTTTTAACCGATGATCTGGGCCAGACGGCTTTTGGGAGCATCTCAGACAATAACAACGTTAGTTGGGATGGGCGTAATGTTGAATCTCTTTTTAACGGGAATATCTCTGATGCGGTGAGAATCG
>PXEI01000460.1 GCA_003564775.1 Spirochaetaceae bacterium | reverse complement strand
GTATGTTGAGGAGCTGGTGGTACGCCGTGAGCTTGCAATGAACTATGCATTTTACAACCCGGATTATGACCGCTATGAAGGGCTTCCAAGCTGGGCACGAACCACGCTTGAGGAGCACCGCGGTGATACTCGCCGAGCCATTTACACCGAAACCCAGCTCCAGAACGCCGAGACAGGCGATCCCTACTGGAACGCTGCGCAACGGGAACTCCTGGAAACAGGAGCCATGCACGGTTACATGCGGATGTACTGGGGGAAGAAAATTCTTGAGTGGCGTCCGGATCCGCAGGAAGCCTTTGATATCGCGGTGCGGATCAACGACACCTATCAACTTGACGGCCGGGATCCCAATGGCTATGCCGGTGTGGCCTGGTGTTTTGGAAAACATGACCGCCCCTGGCCGGAGCGCGATGTCTTTGGCAAGGTGCGGTATATGAATGCGGCTGGTCTGGAACGCAAGTTCAAGATCAAGGAGTACGCTGCGCGCTGGTCCGGTTAGAGAGCAATGCGAATATGCTCGTGATACAACTCGTCACGGCGGCGCGCAACATCTGCGTTTTTCAGGTAGTCGTCAAAACGCATCATTCGGTCAATCACCCCGTCAGGTGTAATCTCCACAACTCGGTTTGCAATACTGTCAACAAACTGATGGTCATGTGAGTTAAACAGCACGACCCCGGGGAACTCAATCAACCCGTCGTTCAGTGCGGTAATGGCCTCCAGGTCAAGATGGTTGGTAGGCTCATCCAGAATGAGCACGTTGGAACCGGTCAGCATCATGCGTGACAGGAGGCACCGTACCCGCTCACCCCCGGACAACACCTGAGTGCTTTTCAGGGCTTCATCACCGCTGAACAGCATGCGCCCCAGAAAACCTCGCAGGTAGGTGGGATCCGGATCCGGGCTGTAACGCTGCAGCCACTCAAGAATACTCTCGTCTCTGGGGAACTCCGGCCCGGCGTCCTTGGGGAAGTAGGAATGGGTAATAGTTACACCCCATGAGTAGGTGCCAGCCTCTGGCTCCGCCCTTCCGGATATAATCTCAAACAAGGCGCTCTTAGCCTGATTCCGCGGACCAACAAAGGCAATCTTATCGCCGGGATTGACCGTGAGCGTAAAGTTTTCCAGTACCTTTTCACCCTCAAAGCTTGTTTCCAGACCCCGCATCTCCAGGACAATCTTGCCGCAATCACGGTCGGGCTTAAACCCAACGTACGGAAAGCGGCGTGCACTTTGCGGCAGCTCGTCCAAGGTAAGTTTCTCCAGCAGCTTCTTGCGAGAGGTTGCCTGCTTGGCTTTGGATGCGTTGGAACTAAAGCGCTGAATGAACTCCTTAAGTTCTTTTGCTTTCTCCTCAGTCTTCTTCTTTTCATCTCGACGCTGGCGGGAAATGAGCTGGCTCGCGGCGTACCAGAAGTCGTAGTTCCCCACGTACAGTCGGATGCGGTTAAAGTCTATGTCTGCAATGTGCGTACAAACCTTGTTCAGGAAGTGTCGGTCATGCGATACAACAATGACCGTGTTGGGAAACCGGGACAGAAAGTCTTCCAGCCAGGTTACCGACTCCAGATCAAGGTTGTTTGTTGGCTCGTCAAGCAGGAGAATGTCCGGCGTGCCAAACAATGCCTGAGCCAGTAAAACTCGCACCTTCTGACCACCATCAAGCTCCTCCATGAGTTTGTCATGCAGGCTTTCCTCAATGCCAAGGCCTGCCAGCATTGAGGCGGCCTCACTCTCGGCCTCCCAGCCTCCAAGTTCACCAAACTCGGCCTCAAGTTCGCCAGCGCGAATACCATCTTCCTCGGTGAACTCGGCCTTGGCGTATATCTCATCGCGAGCAAGACTTATGCGATATAAGTGCTCGTAGCCCATGATAACGGTCTCAAGTACGGTGTGCGCGTCAAAAGCAAATTGATCCTGTTTGAGAACCGCCATGCGCTGTCCGCTCCCAATTGAGATCTCACCGGTGTCGGCTTGTATCTCACCCGAAAGAATCTTGAGAAAGGTTGATTTTCCGGCGCCGTTGGCACCAATGACACCGTAGCAGTTTCCAGCGGTGAACTTAAGATTCACCTCCTTGAAAAGCGGGCGCTCCCCGTAACTGAGTGATACGTTACTGACAGTAATCATGTATGTGTTTGTCTCCTCGTGGAATTATCATATCGCGAGTGTCCGGATAAGTTCGTGCGGTGTTGTCGCTGATGACCGGAAATGCGGAGTCGGTACCTACCTGCCTGCAAATGATAGTCCATACCAACTGATATTGATGACAGTATACCGAGAATTGTCAGGAGTTTCTACTACCCTGGAAATACCGAGGGTGTTGACTGGAAACAACACCCTCGGTTCTGATCAGACCCACGGTTCTTAATTGGGAACGCCAATGGGGGTGGGCTTCTACTTCGTCACGATATTCGGCTTTGGATAGTTCGATATCGTCTTGATTGAGCGTGCAATTTCTTCCTCAGGCAAGGCGTAGTCGGTCAGCTCGCCGTTGAAGTATTTTTCGTACCCAACAAGATCCATGAGGCCGTGCCCGCTCAGGTTAAATACAATGGCCTTCTCCTTGCCTTCCTCGCGTGCTTTGTTCGCCTCCTGAATTGCAGCCGCAACGGCGTGGCTTGTTTCTGGAGCCACAATGATCCCCTCGGTACGTGCAAAGGTTACCGCGGCCTCGTAGCACTCGGTCTGGTGAATTGCGCGCGGCGAGACCAGGTCATCCAGAATGGCCTGGCTGATAAGCGGGGCAACACCGTGATAGCGCAGCCCACCGGCATGAATGGGTGGAGGAATGAAGTCATGACCCAAGGAGTGCATAGCCATAAGTGGCGTCATGCGGGCTGTATCCCCGTGATCATAGCCATAGGGCGCGCGGGTCATGGTAGGGCAGCTCGTGGGCTCCACGCCAATGATCTCGATATCGCTCCCGTTAATCTTGTCGTAGGCAAAGGGAAACGCAAGACCGGCAAAGTTGCTCCCGCCACCGACACAACCAATGACGACATCGGGCTTAGTCTCACCAAAGAGTGCCAGCTGCTTCTTGGTTTCCAGGCCAATAATGGTCTGATGCAACATGACATGGTTCAGCACGCTTCCTAAGGAGTAGCGAGTCCCACCGCTGGGGTCGCTTACCGCGGCCTCCACCGCCTCACTAATGGCAATGCCAAGGCTCCCGCTTGTGTCAGGATGCGCAGCGAGTATCTGCCGTCCGGCCTCGGTTTCGTTACTGGGGCTGGGTATGCAGGTGGCTCCCCAGGCCTGCATCATGAGCTTCCGGAACGGTTTCTGGTCAAAGCTGATACGCACCATGAACACCTTGCACTCCATTCCGAGGAGCGATGTCGCATAGGCAAGCGCACTCCCCCACTGCCCGGCGCCGGTCTCGGTAGTCAGCCGGTTAATTCCAAACTGTTTGTTGTACCAGGCTTGCGCAATAGCTGTATTGGGCTTGTGGCTGCCTGCC
>PXEI01000162.1 GCA_003564775.1 Spirochaetaceae bacterium | reverse complement strand
GAACGATTGGGCACGCTTAAAGTACCACTTGTTAGAAGAAAGAAATGTACCCCCTTCGGTGGTAGGTAAAGTTGGAGACTTCATCCATGCCTACCACTTGTGTAAGTTTTCTCATTATTTTTTCTTCTCTTCTTCTTCTTGACTTTTTTTGAATGTAGTCAAGCAAAAAAGTTTTGTATGTAACAAATACTAACTACTGAAAACACACAATCCAATTCAATTTTTTTTCTTTCTTCAGGGAATTCTGCCCCAGCTCAAGGTAAGTTTTAGGTACCAACCACTTAAAGTTTTTCATTTCTAACAATGTACTCTCAACAATGTATATTGAACATTTCTTGTTATTATATACTTCAGGTAAGTTTCATCTATCTGCGTGTTGAATGAGAAGAAAATAATGGAATCTATCGCTAACCCCAAAGTCTTTTAAATAATATCTGTACATAGCTGCTCAACAAGGCCAAGGTCAAGGTAAGATAATTTGTATTTCTCAAATCTTCGGAAATGAACAGCCTAGTCAATCTAACATTTGGTTAACTTTTCGTTTGTCGCGCAAACACAGTGAGACTCTCCGAAGATGAAAAGACATGGTCCCTATTAAAGACATCTAGGGATGCGTCTTCTATTAAAATGCCCAAAGAGGTGCAAGATATCGCGAAACCAATACTTGAACGATTGCAAGTATTGCGGGAACCAAAGTTGGAACCTTATGTTGAGCCGGAAGGTGAAGGGAACGTAATTTTGAGGAGCTTTCATGAAGCACGCGTTCCTATTACCCCTGGAACGACGGAACCTGATTTTCTATTGTTCGGTCTTGACGATGAGACGAAAGTCTATCGGGAGCAACTTGAATCGATAAAGAAATCGCGTGGAAAGAACATTTTTGGTAGAAAGCTAATTTTTGCACATACTGGTGCTGGAAAGACCAAATTTTGCACTGAACTTCTCTCCGTTGAATATGGATTTTTCTTTTCGTTCATCGGGTCTGAAAAGGTTAAGCCTGGGTCACAAGACTTGGAGCTGGTCATGAATGATGTCGCATCGAAAATTGCGAATAAATCCTTTCGTGAACGTAGATGCCTTGCTGCCACTGCGCTACATTGCATGTTTTTGGCTCGTGTCCTCATTTTCCATACTCTCTATTCGCGTAATGAGATTTCAACTCCTTTGGATTGGTTGCTCGTGCAAATGTACCCCATTCACTTTTTGGGGGAACGGCAAAATATGGATGTTTTCGCCTACCTTACCACTGCTATGTTATCACAGTTTTTGGACGTGGGAAACCTTCTTGTGTTTGAACGGCTATCAGACCCCGTCATTACTGCATGTAAGGATTTGATAAAATCCCCCAAATGTTGTTGGAACGTCGTTTTTGACGAAGCGCAATACCTCACAGGCATCATGAAGAATGAATTTCTGACTACAGATGTGTCTCTTAGATCTGGATTGTTGGATGAAACCGTACCGAATACTACACCATCGTTGAGCATGCCCTCGCATTCATCTTCACATGACGGTTTTGTGACCTCTGGAGTAGATGCGTCACCGATGCAGTCCGTATCTAGCACCGGTCTACGAAGTTCTCTAAGTCCGGTGCTAGTTACCTCGCAAGGTATCTTCGATAGAGTCATTTCCTGCGGTACTGGACTGAGCGAGGAAGACATTAAGAAGTCTGCGTTGTCAGGAGTTGATACTGATGCTGTTACTGACTTGCAGGGGTTTCCTCGGCTTTTGGGTCCTGATGATGTTAAGGAGTTCCTGAAACGTGTTCTTGGTCAATCTCAAACAGGCTGCGAAGACACCCTTGATTTTGCCGCGTCTTGGCTTACCGGAAGACCTCGTTTTATGATATGGTTCCTCAAGTTCCTCGCACGCTGCTCCTCACCACTAAGTCGTGAATCTGTGGAGAATTTTGTAGTCGAAACATGTGCCCCAACCGAGGCACGTAATAAAGCTTTTGTTGGTTTTGTAGCTATGAGTGGGCTTAAACGACTTCCAGAAGTATGCAGAATTGAGGAAATTGAAGTGATTCGTCATGCTCTGTTTGAATTTGTGCTATATGGCAAAAATACAAGCATTGTGGAGGATATGGCAGTAGTTGAGCAAGGAATTGCGACACTCGGTTTGAAGGGGGAGCTTAGGGATCCTCAGGCACGTCAAGCTAAATTTGTGGAACCGCTTATGGCCGAAAGTATTCGACAATGCATGGCGACGGGACAAAATTATGCGGTTTCTCGCCTTGTATATGCCAGTCGAAATCAATCTGCCGCTGGTTTTCAGTTTGAGGAAGTTGTGACTCTCGCTCTCGCTAACTCGGATATTTTCAACGCAAATAAGTCATTGCTGAAGCTCCACCCAGTCGAAACACTTACTTCCTCCTTAACTGGTGTTGCTACTAGTGCTGCTGCTCCTAGCAACATGGATGGATTTTTGAAGCATGTTATGAATGGCAGATGGAAGCTTCCGCTTTCTCACTTTGGTCAGCTCTTGAGTAAAAGCGGCTCCGACCAACATGACCTTGCTTGGTTACGATATTGGTGTGGTAGAGCAACGTCTTCACCGAATACATCTTCTTCAAGTTCCAGCTCAAGTTCAGGTTCAAGTTCATCATCTTCGAAACCAGCTCCAAAAAGGTCTGAGGTAATGGGCACACCATGCTTGTTACCTTCTAGCAACATGGGACCTGATATCGCATTTGCTCTAAGTTACGCAGGAGTAGAAAACGATGTTACTGTTGCTAACGACTCCGAAATCTTGTTTGTATTCATCCAGTGCAAGTTTCAAGATGCAAGTGCTAACTTTACTGAAGCTGCCCAAACTGTTGATCCCTCTCAATTTTATGCGATTCGCAAAGGAAATGAGCAGGGAAATCGTCCCAATTACCATACTGAAGTAGGAAAGCAAATGGACGAATTACTGAAAGATGTCCCTGTTTTGCGAATCGTGCTATGTTACCCTCGAGGATTCTCCAAGCTCGAAAAAGTACAGCTTAAAAAACGAGGCCCTTTCAATGATGTGCTTCTACTTTGGGACAAGGATGTTGTGGAAGGGCGGCATCTTTTGCCAGAACACGTTACAGACTTGCTTCAATCAATCAAAAACGCAGAATGAAAAGAAGGAAGAAGACGAAGAATGATTACTTTGAAAAGAAAGCAAGTGAAAAAAAAAAAGATAACTTAAAAAAAGCCTCAACTTAACTCTAATCGTCCTGCATCTATCTCATCAGTCTTTCACCTTCCAAGAGTTTCAGTCCCTTCCAAAAAGTACTTGACTTAGATCTACCAAATCTTCGCCTGTTGATTCTATTTCTGGACAAAAAAAAACCTTGTAGTATCTTTGTTTCAGCCTTATGTAGAAAAAAAGACAAGTGAGAAAAATGGGGGAGCAATGAGTCCTCAGGGATTAAAAGATAAGTCAAGATTCCACAAGAAAACATCCATAGTCAATCAAGCGAGTTCCAAAATCATTCCAAGTTCAATCGCAACCTT
>PXEI01000282.1 GCA_003564775.1 Spirochaetaceae bacterium | reverse complement strand
TCCTGTCCGGCTTACCTTCCAGAAGTGCATGGTGTGCGGCCACCTGCTGATGTGTATACCCATCTCTCCGGTATCGACCTTGTGCAGGCTGCTGACGGCACCTGGTTCATTTTGGAGGACAACCTCCGGGTGCCCTCCGGGGCAAGCTACCCGCTGATTGCACGGGAGGCATATCACACGGTTTGTCCGAGCGTGATCTCGGAGATGCCGGTGCGCGAGAGTCGCGGATATCCAAAAATGCTTGGGCAGGTTATGGAGGATGTCAATCCTGGAGGGATCTCGGTGCTTCTGTCACCGGGGCGATACAACGCGGCCTTTTTTGAACATAGTTACCTTGCCGAAAAAATGGGAATTCCACTGGTGTTTGGAAGTGACCTTGAGGTTGACGGCGAGTATCTCTACTTCAAGGACGTTGGCGGACACCGGGAGCGGGTCGGCGCTGTGTATCGGCGGCTTTCGGACGAGTATCTGGACCCCATGGTGTTTGAGCCGGACTCAATCATAGGCGTGCCCAATCTTATGTCTGTTTACCGCAAGGGGAACGTTGCGATCATAAATGCCGTGGGTAACGGCATAGCCGATGACAAAGGGATCTACTACTTCCTTCCAGCACTGATCAAATACTATCTTGGCGAGGAAGCCATTCTGAGAAACGCGCCGACCTACCTCCCGTTCTTTGAACGGGATCGAAACCATGTGCTGCAGAACCTGCATCGACTTGTCATAAAAGACGTTGCAGAAGCTGGTGGTTACGGGGTTGTGTTTGGAAGTATGTTAAGCGCAGATAAGCGCCGCCTCCTTGCGGATGCCATACGGGCTGAACCCCGGCGATTCATTGGCCAAGAGGTAGTTGAGTTTCGCAGTCTCCAGGTGTTTGATAAGCATCGGGTGGTACGGCGGCGGGCCGACTTGCGTGCCTACGTCCTGTACGGGAAAGACATCTCGGTCTGGCCGAGCGGACTAACGCGGTACGCAATGGATCGTGGTTCAATGATTGTTAACTCATCACAAGGCGGAGGGTTCAAGGACACATGGGTCTTATCTCGTTAAGAACGGCAAATCAGCTTTACTGGCTGGGACGTTACGTGCAGCGGGCCCTGGATCTGCTCCATCGGCTCTACCAAACTCAGGCGAACGAAACCCCGCCGGGGACCGGCCCGGCAGCCGCGCCGATAAACACCCCGGTAGGGCTGCGATACGAGGAGTTTTGTGAGTGCTTGGGAATTGAGTCGCAGTTTGCGGACCGGGATGCGTTTCTTCAAACCCTTTTCTTCCAAAAAGAGAACGGATACTCAATCCTGTTCTCACTCAGCACGGCCTATGAGAATGGAGTGTTTCTGCGCAACACAATTGGGCATGAGGGCTTTGCGTATTTGCGTTTGGCCCTCAATACCCTTGAGTCGCTACAGGTGGTCAATTTCTATGATGTAAAGCCGGTTATTGATTATCTCTACGCCTTCTGGGGAAGCGTGGACGAGTGTGCTGACCGTAGAGTTCGTGCTATGGTTCGGTGGGGCAAATGGGTAGAGATTCGTGATCTCGCGGGCCGCTTTGAGGACTCCGATGACCGGCTTGAGAAGGCGGTTCGGCAGTTGCAGGAGAACCTGCAGGTGCTGGAGGTTGCCGAGCACCTTAATGTTACGCAAGCACTGGACCGAGAGGGAGGTATAGAATTCACAAATGAGCTCTTCACCACAATTTACCGACCTTGAGTACGAACGATCCGGCGATGGCTTGTATCGTCTGAACTACGACGTGCGCGCTGAAATGGACTCGCCGATACGCAACCACGCGTGGTGTCTGCGACTCAGTCTCCCCGACGACGATTTCTTTGAGATCGATGAGTTTTCTCGGTACATTGAACCGGAATGTGCACCAGCTACCGGACTGGACTATCTTGGACAGGAATACAGCTACGGCCTCATTCGTGAAGACCACTCAGTCTTTCGTTACGGTTTTTCGGCGGCGATCCGGCAGCACGCAAGTTACGGCCGTCGGCCGGATAGTATCCCCATTCAGGTTTTTCTCCGGAGCGACCGCCTTACCGAGCTTGATCTTGAAGGCGTTGAGTGGCTGGGGGCGTTCCAGGCCAAGGAAAAACCCAACAAACCCTTGGAATGGTCCATTGGGGCTATGCATGAAATCTCACAAAACATGACGTACCTGACAGGTACCACAAACTACAGCACCCCGGCTGGCGACGCGGTTGCCCAGGGAAGCGGTGTCTGCCAGGATTTTGCGCACGCGTTAATTGGCCTTTGCCGTGCGCATGAGGTGCCCGCGCGCTACGTCAACGGTTTTTTTGTTGGCGAGGGCGAGACGCATGCGTGGGTGGAAGTTTTTGTAGAGGGGAGATGGTACGGGTTAGACCCGACTCATAATCAGCCGGTTGTGCAGGACTATATTCCCCTGGCACGCGGGCGTAATGCTGAAGACTGTTCCTTGAACAGGGGAGTCTGGAGTTCAGTTGTACAACAACACCTACGCATCTCGGCATCACTTGTCGAGGTGGGCGGGTGATTGAGGACATAGTTGACCTGGAGCTTCCGGTTGCCGAGCGGCTGGTTATACGGCGAAATAGGTTGCAGAGTCAGACTGGCTCGGTCGCAAATGGAACCGGAAGCGGGGAGAAGCTCCCGCGCCTTGCCGTGGTTACCGGGGTGCACGGTGATGAGCTTGAAGGCCAGTACGTCTGTGCTCTTCTGGCTCAGCAGGTGCAGGCTGAGCTTGGGCGTCTGCGGGGCACTGTGGATATCTACCCGGCCATGAATCCATTGGGCATAGACGCAATTGAGCGCAGCGTTCCCTATCTTGAGCTTGATATGAATCGGTACTTTGCCGGAGAACAAGAGCGAAATGATTCATACATCGCTCACATCACCGATTCGGTTACCGAGTCACTGGTGGGTGCCGACCTTGTTATTGATATCCACGCTAGCAATATCTACCTTCGTGAGATACCCCAGATACGAATGGACAGAAACACTGCAGAGAGACTGTTGCCCTTAGCGCGTCTGATGAACGTTGATTTCATCTGGATACACGAAGCAATAACGGTGTTAAAGTCGACTCTGGCGCACACGCTCAACGCCCGGAATACTCCCACCCTGGTTGTGGAGATGGGTGTTGGCATGCGAATTACACCAGTGTTTTGCCAGGACCTTGTTCGCGGAATTTTCCGAGTCATGACCCACCTGGGAATCTGGGCCGATCCCGACCCCCGTCCGGTGAAGACCCCTATTGAGTGTAACGAGGGCGAGGTTCAGTACGTTAACTCACCAGCCGCCGGACTGTTTGTGCCGGTTGTTGAGCACTGGATTGGTGTTGAGCAGGGAGAACTGCTGGGAAGAATTGTGCAGCCCTTAACCGGTGAGGTTGTTTCCGAGATCCGCTCTCCTGGAGCCGGTACGGTCTTTACCTTGCGCGAGTACCCGGTTGTCATGGAGGGATCGCTCCTTGCGCGTGTGTTCACCGCTGCAGAGGAGTCTAAACAGTGAAGATTGAAGAGCTTTACCGCCTGTCCTCAATGTCGCGGCAGGATTACAAGATTCATGGGTACAGGTTTGGTAGCGGAGCACCTCGGGTAGCCATTGTGGCAGGCATGCGAGGAAGCGAGGCACAAGGGCTCTATGTTGCTGCAAAGCTGGTCCAGTTCTTCAAACAGAACGAGCACAGTATTGCCGCCGGTGGTGAGATTCTGGTAATACCCTCGGTAAATCCATACTCCCTGAACACGGTGCGCCGCTTGTGGCCGCTGGACCACACCGATATCAACCGCATGTTTCCCGGTTACTCCGAAGGCGAAACTACACAGCGTATAGCTGCTGCGGTTATGAATGTCGTACAGGACTACGAACTGGGTGTGAACCTGACCTCAACTCCGCACCCCGGCAAGCACCTTGCTCATGCTCGAATACATCGTCTTGGCGCGGATAGCTCAACGACGGCCGTAGATTTTGGTTTGCCGATTGTCCATGAGCATGAACCTAATCCTCAAGAGACCGGTAGCTTGAACTACAACTGGCAGATCTGGAATACTCGCGCTGTCTCGTTGGCTGGTGGCAGAGGCTTTGAGATTGATGAAGACCAGGTTCTCCAGCTCTTCCAGGGAGTGTTGCGTTTTTTGGTGGTGCAGGGCGTTCTTTCCAAGGATTCCATTCCCGCCGAGTTGATGCTGCCTCAGGCTGGCGAGAGCCGGGTTGTGCAAGATGCAGATATTCAGGTAGTCACAACCCCACGCGCCGGAATTTTCTCAACCCGATGTCGGCCCGGCGACGTCGTGCAGGCGGGTGAGGTGCTGGCAGAGATTCTTGATCCGCAGGTAGGAGAGGTGCGATCCGAGATTCGTAGTCCTGTTACCGGTACGGTGTTCTATCTGTACCGTGCACCTCTTGTGTATGAGAAAATGATTGCGTTTATGATTGTGTAGGCTGTGATGCTCGGTGGACACGGTTGCGCCCCGCGCGCTTTGCTGAGTAGAGCGCGACATCGGCCGTTGTAATGAGGCTCGACAGGTCGATAGTCTCGTTGTAGCACTCGGCTAGACCGGCGCTGAAGCTCAGCGGTCGCTCCAGCTCGAATGCCGTCGAGTTGGTGCACGCAGTGCGAATTCGGTCTACCGTTTTTGACGCTGTATCTATGTCGGTATTGGGAAAAATGGCCACAAACTCCTCTCCTCCATAGCGGACAAGAAGGTCTTCTCGTCGTAGTCCGTCACGCAGAAGCTGTGCAAGCTCCCGAATGATCATGTCCCCCTTGGTGTGACCAAAGGTGTCGTTAATTGATTTGAAGTTGTCGATATCGATTATGGCAACGGAGTTGTGCGAGTGCAGGGCTTGGTACTCGGCCCACAGTTTTGGGACGTCGCGTTCAAAGACCGTGCGAGTGAGGAAACCCGTCAGCTCGTCATGCTCGAGCTGGTTAACCTGTTGCTGGTAGTAACTGCGGTTATACACTGCGGCAGCCAAGCTGTCGGTGAGCGCTAAGGCTGGGTAAAGATCGTCGCCACAAAAGGCCTGCTCCGACCGGCGCCACAGAAAGAGGCTGCCGACAAACTGGGTTCTGACGCGAAGCGGCACCAGAAGCAGAGAGAAGCCGTTGTTTGGGCTTTCGGGTGAATCAATAATGATGGGGTAGAGGCTGTCGGAGATGCTTTCCATAAAAGCTTTCGCCACAGCATCATCCGTTGCGACCTCCGCCGAGCCGTTGAGTGAGATGCCAAAGACTCGGTTCATCTCGCTACCATTCTTTGTGTACACTTCACAACTGTGAAACTGAATCACCTCAGCAATCTGAACAATGGCATGCTCGAACACCTGCTGTAGCTCACGGTCCAGGGTGATGTCTGCCCCGACGCGCCGCACCGCCTCGTTAATTGCCAGCTTTCGTTGGGTTTCAAGGTGTTCTTGCTGGAGGAGTTCCTCTGACTGCTTCCGGACATCAATACAGCGGTCAAATCCGGCAACCTTGCCAATGCTGCCGTCGGTGGCGCGCTCCAGAACCACCGCATGCGTCTCAATCCAACGCCACTTCCCGTGGCTGTCTGCGACCCGGTATTCGCAGTACATCTCGTCGGTATGGCCGTCGTTCAAGCGGTGCCAGTTGTGCATGTAGTTTGGCAGGTCATCTGGATGAATGCGTTGCTGGTAGACACCGCTGCGCATATCTGCGTCGGTGAGCCCTAGCTTGAGCAGGGTGCCGCTTGAATAACCCCAGTGGTTTTGCAGGTCGCCAAGGAAGTAGCCAACATCCCGCAGTTTCCGTCTTGCCTCTGCACTCCGAAAAACCGCTGATAGTTGGTCTTCATTTTTCATAATGCGGATAGTATACCGATTTTAGGGGTTTTCCGCTACTGAAAGTTCCCCGGTTCTAGTTGTTTTGACGTGCTTGGGTTCGGGCTGGGGCTTAAGCTCCGCGCCCACGGAACTCCTGCATGCTTTGGTTTATGCCGAGTAACCGAACAACCCGGTCAAATACCGCCGCCGGGAGGATACCGCGCAACAACACGGCTATGCGTACGGTACGTGGCCGCATCACTACCGGTTTCCCCTTGATCAGCGCATCGTGCACGACCGCTCGCGCAATGACATCATGGTCTTTCACCAAGGGGACAATCAGTCCGCCAAGACCGCGGATGCGAGCGCCTTCAAACATCCCGGTTCTGAGATAACCAGGATGTACCGAGCTAAACCGAATGTCGGTTGTTTTGCCTGTTCCGGTCTGAGCCTCTGCTTGGCGGAGATCACAGGCCTCATGCCTGAGGCTCTCGGTTAACCCCCAGACCGCCCATTTGGTTGCCGCGTACACGGCGAGCTCCGATACCCCAAGCATTCCTGAGGCCGAGGAGATGTTGACGACGCGTCCAAACTGACGCTGCTTCATTCCGGGAAGCACGGCATGCGTAGCGTTTATGACACCGGTGAGGTTGACTGCGATGGTTGTGTCCCAGTCATCAAGTGAGCGTTCAAGAAATGAACCACCCCGGACGAACCCAGCGTTATTGATGAGGATATCAATAGGGCCAAGTTCAGCCTCGGTTTCTCCTCTTGCTGCCTCGATCTCCGAAGGCCGCGTCACGTCACAGGTACAGCCCAGAACCTTGGGTGCCCCGGGGTGCATGTCGCGCAGCTTTGTCGCGGCGCTCTCCACGGCCAAAGCGTTTATGTCCCACACTGCAACCGAACAGCCTTGTTCTAGCAGTCTATGTGCGGTGGCAAAACCAATGCCCTGGGCACCGCCGGTGATAACCGCCACCCTATTGTGTAGTACTGTTGGTCGTGGCATATCCTACCTTCTGTGTCCTTTGGCGCCCTCACAGTTGTGCGCAACCGATTATTCTGGGTTTGCTTGCATTGCGGCGCGAACAATCTCCTGCACCTGAGGGTGGTCTTCAGCGTGAACTACAACGGTGTAGCCGTAAAGATCCTCGGCGTACAGATCGGCGCCTTCAGAAATAAGAAGCTCAACAAGTTCCGCGTTCCCGCTTTCGGCGGCCTTCATAAGCACCGTCTCGCTGTACATATTGGTCTCGTTAACATCGGCGCCAGCAGCAATCATTTCGCGCACAAGCTCAAGCTCGCCGTCCCGAGCGGCATTGATGAGCGTGGTACCGAACATTTCACGGATGTTTACGCTCTCGGTTGGGGCGTTCTCGCTTGGCGCCTGTGTTGCTGTCGGCGCGTCTCCATTTCCGCAAGCGCTCAGAAGCACGAAGGTGCTCACCACACAAAAAATGATTCCAGTCCGTTTCATTTGCTCCTCCAGTATCGATCTTGCCTTTTGGCGAGATGGTGAGGCTACTTGTCTCCCAAGCCCATTACTCCTGTCAGTAATCAATAGCATCACCTATCTCTCCACTATACGCCCAGGCGCGCCCCAGCGCAACGTGATTCGTCAGCGATTCAGAGCGCCTGCGCTGATACCTGCCGGGCGCAGATCACCCCGGCAGGGGATGGAGGAGAGTGGATATAGCAATGATGTAGTCTCCCATAGTAATTTATGTGACGGTA
Source organism: Spirochaetaceae bacterium (assembly GCA_003564775.1). Classification (GTDB taxonomy): domain Bacteria; phylum Spirochaetota; class Spirochaetia; order DSM-27196; family SLAA01; genus SLAA01. The sequence continues at coordinate 7,449 of PXEI01000282.1, read as the reverse complement.
AAAGCAGACCTGAAGGCAAAGGAATACATATGAACAATAGTGCACCCAAGGCACAGCAGAGTGACCGGACGAAAGAAGTTCGCTCACGATACTTTGAACTCGTAGAACTGAAGTACCGCACCTACGACGGTCTGTTCATGACCCTGCCGTATCCGGATCTTAAGACGGCAGGTATGTTGCTTCCGGTGTTTGAGATCTATTGTCGAGAACGTCTGGAAAAAGGTGAGAGTCCGCATCATATCCTTGAGAGCTTTTTCAAAACTCACACCGGCTCCAAAGAGTTCTCCGATATCGTCGATCAGCTCTTTCAGTTTGTGCGTACGGCTGAAAGGCAGATTGTGCTCTTTGACGCTGTAGAGGACGCGGCGTTTGCCCGAGTGCATGATCTTGACGGGCCCGGGACGCTCAAAGCTGTCTTGGACCGTGTGAGTTCTGAGCACTTGGAGTCACGCTTGCTCGACAAGCTCGACAACTACCGTGTCCGAGTGGTACTCACCGCGCACCCAACACAGTTCTATCCGGACGCGGTGCTTTCCATAATCGATGACCTGGCTGACGCGGTCGGCGCTGACGATCTGGGCAGGATCTACGAGATACTCTTGCAGATGGGCGCCACGCGCTTCCGGAACCCACGAAAGCCAACTCCCTTAGATGAAGCCCGCAGCCTGCTGTGGTACCTTGAGCACGTCTTTTATGAGGCGACAGCAGACCTGCATCTTCGCCTGTTGAGCCCGGTCTGCAGCGACGCGCTTGAGCGGTTACGCTATGTTCCACGTCTTGAGTTTGGCTTTTGGCCAGGAGGAGACCGTGACGGGAACCCTTTTGTGACCTCGAGTCTCACCGCTCGGACTGGGGAACTCCTGCGAAACACTCTCCTTGGGCTGTACCTGCGTGACCTTCGTAGACTTCAGCGCAAGCTCACCTTTAGCGGCATCACCGAACGCATTACTCGTGTTGCACGCAAACTTGAGCACACCATAGAGGAGTCTATCCGGACGCGTGGTAGCTCGGATCACGGGAGCGATGTCGATCGCATTCCGGCGTTGGGGGAAGTGCTGGAGACCGAGTCCGAGCTGCGGCCAATTGAGAGCGAGCGGCTGACCGACTCTGGTGAGATCGATACCGACCTTCCCTATGCTTCTCCTGGAGATCTTGCGGGTGATCTGCAAGGAATCCTTCAGGACGTGCTTGAGCGGTACAATGGACTTTACGCAGAAGACATTGAACGCTTGTTGATAAAGATCACGGCTTTTGGCTTCCATTTTGCCTCCATGGATCTTCGGCAGGAGAGCAGTGTACACTCCGAGCTTGTCGGGGAAGTTCTGGAAGCCCTTGGCGTCTCTGGTGCGGGTGGGTACCTCCAGGCCAACGAGTCTGCCCGAACCATAATGCTCAACAAGGCGTTCAGCCACTTGCCCGCTACCGGCGATCTGGCCGAGACCCTTCCAGAAGGCTTGGGCCGCGACACGCTGCTCTCGCTGCGAGCCGCAGCCGCAATTCAGCGGCAGAACGGCGAGCCTGGTCTGCATCGATACATCATTAGCCATACGCACGCTGCGACAAATCTTTTGGAGGTGCTCCTGCTTGCCCAATGCGTGTCTACGAGCGATGTCGAGGCCGAGCGTATCGATGCTCGCGGTCGACAGCCCGCACCAGTTCTCGACATTGTTCCGCTTTTTGAAAGCATTGAAGACCTGCGTAACGCTCCGGAGGTTATGGATCAGCTCTACAAGGACCCGGTCTACAGTGAGCATTTGAAGCGGCGCGGGAATAAGCAGTACGTTATGGTGGGTTTCTCGGACGGCACCAAGGACGGCGGATATGTAAGCGCGAACTGGGGCATTTACCGAGCCAAGCAGGAGCTCAGCGCGCGAGCTCGCCGGGCGAATGTAGCCATTGTATTCTTTGATGGCAGGGGAGGCCCTCCGGCACGCGGCGGTGGGAATACCCACATGTATTACCGGGCAATGGGCCCGGAGGTAGAGAACACCGAGATTCAACTCACAATCCAGGGTCAGACGGTGAGCTCCAACTTTGGCACCTCTGATGTTGCCCGCTATAACCTGGAGCAACTGGTAAGCGCCGGGCTGGAAAACGCTCTGTTTCAGGACGAGACGCGCGAGCTCAGGCCGGAAGATGCCGAGCTAATGGATACGCTTGCAGAGATCTCACACCGAGTATACATGGAGTTGCGACGACACCCGGCGTTCATTCCGTACCTGGAGCAGATGACACCCCTTACCTACTACGGCAAGACCAATATTGGCAGTAGGCCGGACAGGCGGGATAAGTCTATCCAACTCAGTCTGGACACTCTGCGGGCGATACCTTTTGTGGGCGCCTGGAGCCAGATGAAGCAAAACGTCCCCGGCTTTTATGGCTTTGGGAGTGCCTTGCAGGAGCTCTTTGATGAAGGTTTGCAGGAGCGGCTTGCGGGGCTGTATGAGCGTTCGCTGTTCTTTAGAACCATGGTTGAGAACGCGCTGCAAAGCCTGGCCAAGACCCGATTCTCGCTCACAGCGTTCATGGCCGATGATCCCCAGTTTGGAGAGTTCTGGCGGCTGCTTGAGTCCGAAGCCCGACGCACACTTGACTGCTTTGAGGCTGTTTCCGGCCACCGGGTACCGGAAGACCGGATCTCGCGCGAGTCAATTCGAATTCGCGAGCAGATGGTGCTTCCGGTTGTGGTGATTCAGCAGTATGCCATGGCGAAACTGCGGGGCGATCTTGACGAGGACACTCGTGCGACGCTGAAAAAGCTGGTTCTCAAGACCTTGGCCCCAACAGTCAACGCCGGGCGCAACGCGGTTTAGGCGCGGGTGCCGCTGCCGGGCACGGCATCCGCGGGTGCCGAGGCCGTGCACGGCGGGCGTGGGCGGGCATGCCCGCGGCCATGCAGGCGGCCGTGCCCGCCGCTTCTACTCAGGTGCCGCGCATGGCCGAGCGCTCGTAGATGCCGTCTTTGTCGGCCTGCGGAACGGCGCGCGTTATGACCCACGCAATGGCCAGGATCGCCGGAATGTTCAACAGTAAGCGGGTCAGCGCAAAGGGCGCACCGAGAGCCTGAAACTCAAAGAGCAGCATAGGAAGCTTGGCTGTGGACCAGACCCCAATGAGCACAAGCACGTTGAAGAACGAGGCCCCTTTACTCATGAGTACCGCGGCAACCGGGAACGCTGCATAGAGCGGTCCGGCGGCGGCGGACCCAAGAACAAAGGCGATCCCGGTTCCTCGGATGCCCGAACCTGGCCCCATGAACTTGCTCAGAACCTCGCGCGGCACCCATACATCAAGTAAACCCAGTAGAACAAAGATTGGCGGAATAATGGCCAGCATCTCCCAGGTGCCCGCGATTGAGACCTCAATCGCACGCGAAAATATCGACCTTTCACTCACAAAGAGCACACCATAGATGCCGATAACCACTAACGCAAAAAGGTATGAACGAAGCATTTTCTTCATCATAGCGGGACCACCACACCCATAACCAGGGCAACAAGCAATGCGAAAAGATAGGCGGCGAGGTTGCGCATGAGCGCTGCGCGCTTGCCAAAGTACGAAACCTCAAGGGGAAAGGTGACCACCCCCACCATCATGAGTGAAGAAACGAACGCAGCAATCTGCGTAATACCAGCACCCGCCTGCAGCAGGAGTGCCGCTGTCGGAAAGGCAATGAAGCCGGGAATGAGCGTTATAGATCCCACGACGGAGGCAAGCAGCACCCCATACCACCCGGACTCCGCACCAAGCACGCGGCTTAAGACCTCGGGCCGCAGAAACGCAATGAGAATTCCGACTAGAAGGATGATTGCCACTAACTGCGGAAGGATCCCGTTAAAGGCCATCCATCCTTTGCGCAGGGCCATTCGCGTCTTACGTTTATCTTTCAGTGCCGAGAGGAGCAACGCCAACCCAGCCAACCCATATAATGCGATCGCATTCACAAACTATCCTCCAGTTGAGATGCCTTCCGGCACCAAAGTCTTTTTTGTTGCGATGAAGCTGTACAGCACCGGAACCAGCACAAGGGTGATCATGGTGCTTGAACTCAGGCCCCCGATAATGGTGAAACCGACCGGGCGAGTAAGTTGCCCGCCCTCACCGGAAAAGAATGCAAGGGGCACCATTCCAAGAATAGTGGTAAAGGTGGTGATCAAGACCGGCCGGAAGCGAGCTACACCGGCTGCTATGGCCGCCTCAGCTCGGTTTAGTCCTGTGCTTCGAAGTTGGTTGGCGGTGTCGACTAGGACAATGCCATTGTTTACCACTATCCCGGACAGCATTACCAGCCCCATGAGCGAGAACATGCTAATGGACTCTCCAAGCAGGAAATAGAACCAGAACACACCGATCAGCATCAGCGGTATGGTGAACAGTATGATAAAGGGGGAGCGAAAGGACTCAAACTGCGCCGCCATCACCGCAAAGACCAGGGCTATCGCTATCCCCAGTACCACTAACAGCGCCTTACCAGTATCCCGGATCGCAGCAAACTCACCCCCCAAGGTAATCCTGACATCGTCGTACTGGGCTTCGATCCTGGCAATTGCGGTGCTCAACGGCTGTTGTATTTCGGACGCAGCGTAACCGGGTCGTAGTCCCCCGGTCACGATTACTGTACGGCGCTGATCGTCGCGTTCAATGGCCGAGGGGCCACTCCGCCGTTCAAAATGGGCCAAGGATCCAACCGGCAGGTGGCCGGTGAGGCGACTCGCCACGAGGATACGTTCCAGATCCGATATCTCAAGTCGATCATCTTCCCGCAGGCCTACCCGAATATCGTGTTCCTGAGCGCCTTCGCGAAACTGCCCTGCCACAACGCCGTCTGCGGCTGCACGCAGCTCGCGCATGAGTTCCGCTGGCACGACGCCTGCCGAACGCGCTCGTGCTCGATCCACTACCGCAACAAGCTCCGGTACCGGCGCCGACAATGAGCTCTGTGCGTCGGTAATCATGGGAAACTCCTCGCCCAGCATCTGAATCAGCCGTTCCGATATCTCGCGTGTGTCCGCCAGGTTATGACCTGCAATGACGATCTCCACCGGGTTTGACCCCAGAATAGCGGCGCCCTGCCCTTCCGATATCTCACCTTCTACCCCTGGTGACTCCTCAATCACCTGTCTGATGATATACTCAACTGAATGCGCGTCTGTAGTCCGCACCCCGATAGGCGGCAAGGTCACCGAGATGCTTCCCGTGTGGGTCTCGTTTGCCCCCTGCATTACCGACTGCCCGCCGCCGCCAACAATAAGAATGATGTCCTGATACTCTGGAAGGGCTGCGCGGAAGGCCTGTTCCAACTCCCGCAACACGCTGTCGGTTACCTCTAATCGCGTGCCCGGCGCCAACTCAAGTGTCGCCGTAATCTCATCGGCTGGTGAAGGCGGGGAAAGCACTACTCCTATATGTGGCACTAGTGTGAGGCTTCCAATGAACACCGCAACCACAAGAACAACGCTGATAGCCCGGTGACGCAGCGCTCTATCCAGAAGCTGACGGTACAGTTCGGTAGCTCGACCAAGGAAGTGTTCGACTCCGGCCTTGGCTTGTGCCAGAAGCCGGAAACGAGGCTTTTGTCCGTCTGTTTGCATGGGTCTTATGTAGTGCCCAACCAACACGGGCACCAGCAGGATTGCGACACTCAGCGAGGAGAGAAGCGCAACTACCACCGTGAACGAGATGTCTCCAAACAGTATTCCAAACACCTCCAGCTCCGAGCGAAACACCAGGATCGGAACAAAGACCGATATTGTCGTGAGTGTTGACGCGGTAATGGCGGTCGTCATCTCTTGTGTTCCACGTACCGACGCCTCGGGTAGGCTCAGCCCCTCCTCCCTGCGACGGGTGATATTCTCAATGATCACAATGGAGGAGTCTACAATCATTCCAACGCCCAGAATCAGACCGGAGAGTGTGAGCAGGTTCAAGGTAAGCCCGGCGGCGCTCATGGCCAAGGTCGTCATGAGGAGAGATACCGGAATGGCAATGGCAATGATTAAGGTAGTACGCAGGTCGTGTAAGAATACGTACAGTACCACCATTGCAAACAAGGCACCAAGCAACAGCGATGAAGCGGTCTCTCCCAGGGCACTACGCACCACTCCGGTTCCGTCTAGAACTACGTCAAGACGTAGGTCGGGAGGAAGTAGGTGGGCAATGTGGTTCAACTCAGCGCGAACCGACTCCGCGACCTCTACCGAGTTGGCACCGCTCTCGCGCTGTACAGACAGGTATACTGCTGGCTCGCCGTTTATGTACACCAGCTCCAATGGGTCGTCGTGTTCCATGCCCACTGTGGCTATCTCATGAAGCGCGACTGAACGGCCGCCGCGGAAACCTACAACCGTGTTCTCTATCTCGTGAAGATCGTCGAACTCTCCCAGTGTCCTCACAAGCAGGCTTCCTTGACCCTCATCAAGGGTGCCGCCAGCACCGTCTATGTTATGCGCCGATATCATCTCAGCAACCTGAAGCACACTGAACCCGTAGGCTTCAAGCCGGTTCTGCTCAAGCTCGACCTTTACCAAGGCCTCGCGACCGCCCTGTGTGGACACCTGGGCAACCCCCGGTATCTGTTCTAAGCGCCACTCAACCTCATCTTCCGAGATGCTACGGAGCGATTCAAGCGAACGGTCACCTCGAACCGCAATACCCATGATCGGCATAGCTGAGGGGTCAAACTTCATGATTCGTGGAGCATCTACGCCTGCGGGCAGGTCGGCGCGCACTCGGTCCAGTTGGTCTCGAATCTCGTTGACCGCCTCTGTTGTGTCAATATCCCAGGAAAACTCTATCATGATGCGGCTGAGGTTCTCGGTAGAGCGAGAACTCATGGAACGAATTCCGCCAATGTTTGCCAAGGAACTCTCAAGCGGTCGCGTGAGGAGGTTCTCCACCTCGGCCGGGCCCGCGCCGCGATACGTTGTAGAGATCGTTATCATTGGGAGCTCTACATCGGGGAACAGGTTGACAGGCATGGAGATTGCGCTGTAGATCCCAAGCCCACTCAAGGTGATGAACAACACCAGAATAGTTACTGGCCGCTGAAAAACGCTTTGTATAAAGGACATGGCTTAACTCCTGCTCGCGTACGCACCGGAGCTGCGCTGCACCGGCTCAACCTGGTCGCCATCTCTGAGTCCCGCCTGCCCACCGATGACGACTTCATCCTGAGGTTCGATGCCTGTGACAATCTCGGTGCGCCCACCTACGGTAATGCCAAGTTCGACGAGTCGTTCAGTGACCATACCGCCTTTGACTACCAGCACGGTTGTTCCGGGTTCCCTCTCGATCACTGCTGAACGAGGAACGGTTACCACGTCCGGCCGGTGCTGAGTAGCCAGGAACAACTCGCCGAACATACCCGGCTGTAGTTCCCGTGCACGGTGGCCTTCTGCCGAAGGCATAAGACGGAAATACACCGCTTTCGCACGACTGTGCGTCTCAATT
>PXEI01000193.1 GCA_003564775.1 Spirochaetaceae bacterium | reverse complement strand
GACCGCGCCAATAGTATCCCCTTCGGTAAGGCTAATGTCACGGCCGTTAATGCGAATGACGCTGTCCTGCTGCACCTGGTAGCCGCCCGCGTCCACGGTGGAGATGAGGGTCTGGTTTTCTGCCCAGAAGACCTCATTACCCGGAAAGTTCAGCTGCATATGCGAGTTCTCGGATACCTCGGTAGTTTTGACATTGATGTCACCGACATATTCGGCACCAGTAATACGTGCACCCTGTGCGCCGGGTACGTTTCCCTCTACAATCCGAAATGGTTCGGTGCGGGTTCGTGTGCCAGCAAAGATCATGCTTCCGTCGCCGTTCTTGGAGTTACCAAGACTCACAAACTCCTTGAGCAGCTCGTCGACCTCGGCTGCCATGGCGCGCATGTCGTCCGGTGTATAGGTTCCGTGGGCTCCCTGCACCGCAATCTCGCGTATGCGCTGCAGCATGTCTACCCCCTGTCGAACCTGCCCTTCGGTGTAACGATGGTTGCTCTGGGCAAACTCAATATTCTTACTATATCGCTCAAGCCGAGTCTGGAACGACTTAAAACGAGTACCGTGAGCTGCGGCTATAGGGTCGTCACGGAGTGATTGCACCTTACTCTGAGTGCCGATCTGATCCCGGGTGCGAGCCATTTCGTACTCACGCCGCCTCATGTGAAACTGCATGTTTTCATGCGTAAGATTATTACTTATACGCTGCATAGGTTATTAGACTCCCATCCTGTTGATAATGACGTCGAGCATTTGGTCGACCTGGTTGATGAACCTCGCCGCCGCGTTGTACCCATGCTGGAAGCGAATCATGTCGGCGAGTTCCTCGTCGATATTCACCCCACTGATCGACTCCCGCATTTCCCGCAGGTCTTTCATGATAAGTTGCTGTGTTTCTAACGCAATTCGGGCCTCTTTGCCCTTAAGTCCAATCTCGGCAACCGTGTCCGCAAAGTAGTCGTCAAAGGTCGCTGTACGACCTACCATGACCGGGTTGTTCCGCAGTGAAGCAACCTCTCGGGCGGCCATACCGTTGCCTGCCTCTCCTGGACGTCCGGCTTCTCCGAACGACGCTGCGACCTTGCTTGGGTCACGCCGAAGGGTTTCAGTTACCTCAATCCAGGAGGATGGGCGTGCGAGCGGGGCCACCGAAAACTCGGCGTCGGCGCGCAAGGCAGCAACCTGGTCGGCGGCCCCGGAGCTAAAGGCCCCTGCCGCACCGCTTTCAAGAAGCACACCGGAGTAGCCTACCAGGAACTGCCCGGAGTCCTGCAAGGAGCGAATAACAAAGTCCGGGTTTTCTACAGCCTCCGCCGGTGTGGCACGTAACTGAAGCCGATCCTCGCGGTTCAGACGTGCGGTAACCTCGGCGCCGGAGTTGTTGATTCTGGCAATGAGGTCACCTACGGTGTCGGTTGGGTTGTACTGAACATCGACAGTCCCGTCTGCACTCGGTAGAGTAATCACCCCGGAGAGTCCAATCTGCTGTTCGTTCTGAAGTCGGTTTGCACCATTTATTCTGTGCAAGTAGGTAGCGTCAAAGGCTCCATCGCCGGTGGAGTCGTAGTTTCCCAATGCGTTAATTACCGACTGATGCTCCACAAAGAAGTCATTGCCGCTTTCCCCATCAAGTCCATAGCCGTCCCGGTGGATTTCGTTCACCAGGTCGATAAAGGTGATTGTCATGGTATCAAGTTTTTGCAGCTCTTCACGGACATCGCCGTCACGGAGTTCCTGGAGTGCAAAAAGCTTACCGCCGCGAAACTCTGCAGTCTCGTCGCTGTGAGACCAGCGCACCCGTGAGAAACCCTCGTTGGCTGGTTCGGCCTCAAGCTCAAAGGGGCGTGCAATTCCACCCTGTACAATGTGAAACCCTGAGGTATGAATGTTAAACTCATCCGGGTCACGGGTGTCGGTAGTGATATTAATGAGCTTGGAAAGATCCTCTACCAGAACGTCACGACGATCCAGCAAGTCGTTTGGGTTATCTCCTGCGGCCTCGGACTTAACAATTTCCATATTGACGTCGGCGATGTCGCGGATAAGCACATTTACATCGCGCACTGTTGCACGAATCTCGTCCTCAAGCATTTCTCGGAGTTCATGCAGAGATCGGCTACGCTGATGTATACCTTCTATAAGCGCTTCACCGTTACGCACCACCGCCGAACGTGACGCTCCTTGTTCCGGCAGCATGGCAAGCTCCTGCCATCCGTCCCAGAACTGATCCATGAGTGATCGCACCGAAAGGTCGGTAGGTTCATTATAGACCTGCTCGAGCATCATTACGTACTTATCGCGACTCTCCCAATATCCCTCACCGTTCGACTGCGAGACAATCCGCCCCTCAAGAATCATGTCCTTAAGACGCTCGATTCGGGCAACCTGTACACCCTGCCCTACCTGTCCCGGACGTTCGGCACGATTGAGCTGTGGGCGGTATATTGGGTGAGTAGCCTCCAACTGCACGCGCTGCCTGCTGTAACCACGCACCGAAGCGTTGCTGAGGTTATGCCCAGCGGTAGTCAGCGCCCGGTTATGTGCGTTTAGACTTCGTTTGCCAATTTCTATGCCCGAAAAGGTAGACTGCATTCCATTCCCCTACAGTTGATGATCCAGAACAAGAGCGCGGCGGTCGGCGCTCGCAGCGCTGCCGTTGCGCGAATAGTGCTTGCCTTTGTGGCTTGGAAAAAGCTCCTCCAGAAAGGCCTGGGTTGTTTCGGCAGCAGCATTGACGTAGGACTGCAGCCCATATGTAGCCGATTGAACGGTCATAACCGCAATCTTCAGCTGTCGGTAGAGCTCAGTGAGTTCGGTACGGTCCGAAAAGGGTGCGACCTGCAAAATATCCAACAGAGCAACACCGACTTCACCCTCGCATTCGGATAGTTCCTCGGAACATGACGAGTCTGCGAACTCGGCAAGACGTTCACGCCGCATCTCCTCGGCATCAATGACTCGGGTGCTCCAGTAGTCTAGTTCGTAGAGTTTGCTTTCCAACTGTGACCAGTCACGCTCCATGACGGCGTTACGGATGAGACGCTCGAGCTCCGCTACCCGTTCGAGGGCCTCGATCTCGGCTCGGAGAGTCTTTTTTAGTGGTTCAACGGATAGTTTCATCTACTTCCTCCATAGTGGGCCGCCGGTAGTACCGGCCGTCTTATTTATTCTCGGCGCTATGTGGGGCTCGATTAAGACGTTTCGTTGGGCGATGACAAATGACGATCGTTGCGTGTATAATTCGACGCACAGAGGAAAATGTACATGTTTCAGTTCTCACACCACATATTTGATAAATTGCTCATATCAGCCGCTGGCTTCATGTTCGTAATGGCTCTCGGGCTTGTTGGTTCACCTCCGTTGGTAGCCCAAGCTGCTCCATTCGGCGGTTTAGATCTCCACGGCGAACCGATAGACGATATTGTTGAGAGAGTTTTGTCCGAGTTGAGTTCCGAGGAAATGGTGGGACAGGTATTTCTGCTTGGCTGGCAGGG
>PXEI01000462.1 GCA_003564775.1 Spirochaetaceae bacterium | reverse complement strand
CCATACAGGAACGCCGCTTCACCAAACCCCTGGTTGCCTTTATTGGCGGACGCACCGCTCCCAAAGGCAAACGCATGGGACATGCTGGCGCCATTGTCACCGGCAGCGCTGGCACGGTAGTGGCAAAGTCAGAGGCGCTCACCGCTGCCGGTGCGCTGGTAGCCGACAGGCCAAGTAAGGTGGGCAGTATGCTGCGCTCGCTTATTCCGGAGGCCCGTTAATGGCCGCCAAGGAAATGAGTTTACGCGGCCGCTGGATTGCGCTCAGCCTGGCCTTTGCCATTGCACTGTTTGGGCGCTTTGCTCCAATTCCAGAATCACTAGCAACCATAGGCGGCGCCACGCTCACGAGTGACGGCCTGGCCGCAATGGGTGTGTTGCTCTTTACGCTGCTCCTCTGGCTAACCGAGGCAATTCCTTTTCACATTACCGGCCTGCTGGGCATTATCCTGCTGGCCGTTTTTGGCGTGGACAGTTTTGCCACGGTGGTCAGCATTGGATTTGGAAACCACATTGTCGCGTTTTTCATTGGCGTGCTGGTGCTCTCAAGCTTTATCACCAGTTCCGGCCTGGGCAACCGCATCTCGGTTTTCCTGCTCTCACGCACCGGAAACCGCACCTCGGTAATTCTGTTGGGGTTCATGACGGTTGGTGCGCTGATCTCTGCCTGGATTACCGACACCGCGGTGGCGGCCATGCTTATGCCCCTGGGGGTGGCAATCCTTAAGGAAGAAGGAGTAGAACCGCTGAAGAGCAACTTTGGCAAGGCACTCATGATCTCCTGTGCCTGGGGACCAACGGTGGGTGGAATCATGACGCCTGCCGGTGCCGGGCCCAACCCCATAGCAATTGGTTTTCTCAAAGAGATGGCGGGGGTAGAACTCTCGTTCCTTGGGTGGATGATGTTTGGGGTGCCTGCGGGGCTTCTCATTCTGCTTCCCACCTGGGGCGTGCTCATGCTGGTCTTCCCGCCGGAGATGAAACGCCTGAAGAAGACCCGCGCCGAGATGCAGGAAGAGTACCAGCGACTGCCGCCAATGCAACGCGAGGAAAAGGTCACCCTGGCAATCTTTGTGGCTACGGTTGCACTCTGGCTTAGCACACCGGTCTGGGAAAACCTGCTTGGAATCTCCATACCTATTTCGCTCCCGGTCCTGCTTACTGCATCGATCTTTTTCTTTCCGGGTGTAGCAACAACTCCCTGGGCGAAGGTGGAGAAGGATGTCAGCTGGAGCAGCATTATTCTGATTCTGGCGGGCATCTCACTTGGCATGGTGCTGTACCGCAGTGGCGCAGCCGAGTGGCTTGCTATTGCAACACTTGGCGGAATTGGGTCACTCCACCCCTTCATGCTGGTGCTGCTGGTGGTCATAATTGTGAGCCTGATCAAGATATTCCTGTCCAGCAACACCGTGACTGCATCGATCATGATTCCCATTATGATCACGCTTGCCGGAGCTGTAGGCCTGGATGCACTCACGGTCACCATGCCAGCAGCGCTCACCGCAAGCATGGCGTTTATCATGGTAACCAGCACGCCGACCAACGTCATTCCCTACACTGCTGGCTACTTCAGCATTCGCGATTTTGCACTGGGCGGTTTGATTGTGTCGCTGGTGTCGGCGCCAATTGTGGCCGCGGTAATCTACGGCGTTGGCCTCATGACCGGACTGTATTAGAGGACTGTTTTAGAGAGCTACACGGGTGCGGCGCACCGCTTTTGCCGGACCGCTTCCAGCAGCCAGATTGATAACGGACGCATGTTCATAGGGGCGCGAAAGCGCCCCTCTCCGTCTAGTGCTGCCGGGGTGCGGAACTGCAGCCCCAGCCCGTTCCGATCCGGAGCGTAGGTCTGCTTCACAAGTACCCCGGCTATCTCCTGCGCTTCCTGCTCCAGACCGTAATACTCCATCATAGCAACACAGGCCCAGGCCGAACCCAGCAGCACCTCGTTCACCTGCAGCTCATCGCCGCCGTCTCCGGCAAAGCGGGTCTTCCCAGGTGCCGCCACCAGCAGCGGGCCAACGCCCCCATTGCGATACTGCAGGAAGGAGTAACGGTAACAGGCCCTCAGGTGGGCTTGCAAACTCTCCTGCGGAATAGCGCCCAGCATGTCACCCAGCCCCGCGAGCTCTGCCAGAAAAATACCCAGGACACCGTCACCCATGAGGCAGTCTGCGTACTTACCCCGGTCACAGATCCGGTAGTACTCTCCGTTCCATAGATGCTGGGTAAAGGCTGCCTGTGCCGGGACAAGTCTGCGGCGGGCCTCGGTGGCAAGCTCCTGGTCACCAAACTGCTCTGCAACTCGGGCAAGGGCAGCCAGGGCTCCCAGCGTAAAGCCCGCACTGTAGGACGCGTAGCCCCGAATGCCAAGGTTGTCCCAGGTGCTGTCGCCAAACTCCTGGTGCAGCGGCAACGCAGTGCTGGCCTCTGCCTGCTCCAGCATAAAGATGCCTGCCTGACGCAATGCAGCCCATTCCCGCTCCGTGAACTGCCCCGCGGACGCCAGCCCCGCGGACACCTGCGACCCCGCGGCCGCCAGCCCGGCTTCAGCCGCACCGCCCGAAAGCTGTCGTTCCAGGTACAAGCTCAGAATGAAAGCCGGGTTGTGATCCTTCCAGAGGTTGCAGTCATCGCGCATCTGGTAGCCGTTGAGCCGGTGCCAGGGGTCTTCCATCACGGCACCAATGTCGTGAGGAATTTTCCCGGCGACCAAGAGTGGTTCCATGGTCTCACTGCGGTAGATCATCTGCCTTTCCGGAATCTCAAGCGGCACCGTGCTGAGCAGGTCGCCAAACACATTACGGGCAAAGGAGGGCCACCATCGCCACACCGCATACCACGCGTAGGGCCAGAGGTCGGACGTGTTGTAGTAGTAGTATCCAATGTCGTAGCCTTCCAGGATTGCACAGTGCTCACCCGCGCCAAGCCGGGGCGGGGCGATCTCGGGGTCAAGCTCCGCCGCCCACCGCTCTACCCACACCGAGCCGCCTCCGTTCACAAAGTACAGCTCGTTCAGCATGGCCCCGGCAAGCTGGCGGGGGTGGGTGGCCAGCACCGCCCGGTGCCAGTCGTCGATTGATGCTCGCCACCTCTGGTGGTGTTCGCCAGCGTAGCGGGCAATCTGCAGGGCGTTTCGGCCCTCGGTACCAAAGGCCGCGGTGTACTTGCGGTACCAGTGCCGCCCGTCTCCAAAGCTCACAAGAGGCAGGTCAAAGGCAATGATAAAGGTGAAGCAGCGCGACTCACCAGGGGGAATCTCCTCTCCCCGACTCACTGCCGAGCACAGCGCCTCGTCCCAGTGCGCGGTCCAGCTCAGGCCGGTCTCTGGCAGGGTTCCGTGCTGCCGAAACTGATCCTCCATCCAGGACAGGGTGTGGGCCTGCTGCTCCGGCGGCCGGTCAATTGTGTTGCCCTGCGCCTTGCAGCACGCCTCAACCGATGCCCGCCCCGGCGTCCCCGGCGTCCCCGGCGTCCCCGGCACTCCCGGCT
>PXEI01000081.1 GCA_003564775.1 Spirochaetaceae bacterium | reverse complement strand
CCCACCAGGACCTGTCCATTGCTCGAAGTTTGCGAGACTTGAGCCGCAAGAACCTGGACATTGAGCTTGCCTGTCTCGGTGGAGTCTATTTCGAACCCGAGATTAATCGGGCAGTAACAGAACAACGGCCTTTTATTACTGGAGCAGGATCTCTTACCGCGGGGCTACAACTCGACCGCATAGCGCAAAAACTGGTGCACTCGCCGGACTTCCCGGACATGCCGCTTGACCTTGAAATATATCAAGACTCGTTTGAGCTGGCCGGAATCGAGCTGGAGTCCGACGGTGACCTTGAAACAAGCAGCGAAGCGGGTGACCTCAAGCCGGAAGACCTGCTTGAGGTTATGGCGGCGCAGAAACAGGAGATCCAGGAGCTGCGTCAGACTATTCACAACCTCACCGTGGGAGGGTTGCGTTAGTCCAGTTCATGCGAAAAGACGCGCCTGCCAGCAACATACGTGGCTACAACACTTTCCTCCCGCGCCAGGGTGAACAGCGCGCCGAGCGCCGCCTCACAAGACTGGGTCTGCTCCAGCACCGCGCTCAGCGTTGAGCTTCGCGGCGGTTGAATAAGAACGAAGTCGGCCTCTTTTCCGGGGGAAAAGTCGCCAATTCGGTCGGCCAGCCCCATTACCTCGGCACCAGCCGCTCCGGAAAGGTACAAGAGATGCTTCGGACTCAAGCGATATCCGTCGTCTCGCAGCATCTGAGTTTCGTAGGCGCGTAAAGACTCATTGAGCAGGCTAAATCCCGAGCCAGCCCCGACATCGCACCCAACTCCAAATCTCACTCCATGCTGAAGGTGTCGAGCCATAGGAAACGCGCCACTTCCCAGAAATGCATTTGAGGACGGACAGTGTGCAACCGAGCATCCACACGCCCCCATACGCGAGAGTTCACCCTCCGAGACATGAAGATTGTGCGCAAAAATCGAGTGCCTCCCCGCCAGACCGTACTTTTCGTACGTGTCGAAGTAGTCGCGGCATTCCGGAAACAGGCTTCG
Source organism: Spirochaetaceae bacterium (assembly GCA_003564775.1). GTDB lineage: Bacteria > Spirochaetota > Spirochaetia > DSM-27196 > SLAA01 > SLAA01. The sequence continues at coordinate 2,518 of PXEI01000081.1, read as the reverse complement.
CACAAGCGCAACTTCCTGGATGTTTTCATTTATATGGGTCTGAAAGAACAAACCTGGCTCGCCTCCCATAAGCTCCCCACACAGTTCAAGCAGCGGTCTGCTACAGGAGACAGAGAAACGCGGTGTCACCGCATAACGGATATGCTCGGCCCCGTGATACCGGGAAATCAGCTCCGTAGTTTCCTCTTGTGCACGTTCGGTAGTTGTCTCAAGCTCAGGAATGAGGTTCTGATCTCCCAAGACGAGCCCTGAAGTAATTCGTAGTCCGGAGCTTAGAGCCTTCCGGAAAAAGGCATCCTGCGCATCAAAAAGATGACTTCCAAATACTACCGCCGCAGTTGTGCCGTTCGCAGCCAGACGCTCCAGAAAGATATCGGCTGCTGTCTCGGCCGCTTGAACACCGCCTAATGCGGCCTCGGCCGGAAATGTTCGTTGCTTGAGCCATTCAAGCAAAGGCAGCCCCATGGAACCAATAATTGTAAGCTGCGGGAAGTGGACATGCGTATCTACGAAGCCGGGAAGGAGAAAGGCTCCTCTGTGATCAAGTAGCTCGGCATCGGGATGCTCCTTGCGTACCGTCGCATAAGCACCACACGCCAGAATCTTTTTTCCATCAAAGACTAAAGCGCCGTCGGCATATGCCGCAAAGGCTCTGTCCGATTCGAACGGGTTCGCGGGGGTGTGCATCACCGTAGCTCGGATAATTGTAGACACCTGGTTTACCCCTCGTTCTCAACCGCAACCGAAACAATCTTGCCAGCGGTCACATCTACAAGGCCGTGATCAGTCAACTTAAGCCTGGGAATAACCGGCAGCCCCAAAAAACTCAGCGCCATGAAGGGCGCGGGCATAGTCACCCCAAGCTCTTTAGCCGCGCCGTCTAGTTCCCGCATCTTTCCTCGAACTGTCTCAAGACTTAGCTCACTTAACAAACCCGCAATTGGAAGTGACAGTTCCGCACGCACCCGCCCGGACTCCACCGCCACAAGGCCGCCCTCCAGTTGGGATAGTCGAGCGACAGCCACAAGAATGTCTTCGTCAGAAATACCCACGCCAAGGATGTTATGATGATCATGTGCCACCGAGATTGCAAGAGCTCCCCGTTGCAAGCCAAACTCCGCCACCAGAGCGGCGGCAACATTGCCGTTCCTTCCGTGTCGCTCGACGCAGAAGATCTTGGCGATGTCGCGGCTCGGATCCGGTAAGGCTTCACCGTTGACGTGGTACGGTTCAATGCGCCGTTCGTGAGTAAGAATTTGATTTGCAATAGGTACTATCACGCGCGCCTCGCGCGCGGAATCGGGATAAGGGATACGCAGGGCCTCAGACTTGAGTCCATTGACCTTCACAGTACCACGGACGGCCGTAGAATCGACGACCGGTGCCGTAATGGGTAACCTGACCCGGCCGCTCTCGGCAACTCTCTGCCCTGCGACAAATACCTCGTTCGCCCGAAAGCTCCTCAGGTCATCTAACAGCACGATATCCGCAAAGTAGCCTGGTGCTACAGCGCCGCGCCGCTGCAGTCCAAAGTAACGCGCCGTGTTCCAGGTTGCGGCACGCACTGCCAGAGGCGCGGCTACACCGCCCGCGATAGCCATCCGCACCAGGCAGTCGACCCCGCCCTCGCTCAACAGATCCTCGGGTAGCCTATCGTCCGTCACAAAGCCAACTCTGTCGGCATGCTCGGGCGTGAGGAGCGGTAGAAGTGCCTTTAGATCACGTGTTGTAGAACCCTCACGAATCATGAGAAATGCGCCAGCGCGCAGTTTTTCGAGTCCTTCGTCGTAGGTGGTACACTCATGGTCGCTTCCAATCCCTGCACCATGATACGCAGCAACACCTAGTCCGCAGATACCCGGCGCATGCCCGTCGGCCGCCTTACGCGCCTGTGAGGCGGCCAGCACCTTGGACAAAGCCTCATCGGTGCCCGCTATCACATCTGGGAAGCTCATAATCTCGGCCACACCTACTACACGCTCCTGCTGCAAGAGCTCCTCAATCTCCGCCACCGTTATCTCCGCTCCGCCGGTCTCCAGTGTTGTTGACGGCACGCAGCTTGGAACCGTCACCATTACAGTAAGGGGTAACCCCTGAACCGAGTTAAGAACCCAATCGATACCGCTACGGCCGCACACATTTGCAATTTCGTGAGGATCCCAGACAACAGCCGTCACTCCGCGCGGTACAACCGCCTCGGCGTAGGCCGCAGGAGTAACAAGTGAGGATTCAATATGAAGATGTCCGTCAATCAGGCCCGGGACGAGATAACGCCCAGCCGCATCGAGCACGTCATGGGCCGCAATGTCATCTGCAGCCGGGCCCACAGCAACAATAAGCCGTCCAGCAACTGCAACCGAGCCGAACACCTCTTCCTGGGTAACCACGTTTACGATCCGCGCATTGACAATCTTAAGATCCGCTGGCGTATATCCTCCGGCAACCCGACTCAACAACTGCAGCTCATTGAGCCCAGGAAGCATTCCTCTAAACTCTGAAGAACTACCAGGTAGTGACT
>PXEI01000176.1 GCA_003564775.1 Spirochaetaceae bacterium | reverse complement strand
GATGTAAACGATCGAGTCCGGGTGCACACCGATGGGGGTTGCCACGGTAACCCAGGCCCAGGCGGATGGGCTTATGTGGTTGAACTAAGCTCCGGGATTGTAGAAGGCTCAGGGTATGACCCGGCAACAACCAACAATAGAATGGAACTCACAGCCGTTATAGAGGCTCTCTCTTTTGTGCGCGAGGGCGTTCAAGGTTCCCATACGGAAGGCAGCTCTCCCGTACCAGAAGTTGAGATCCATACCGATAGTCGTTACGTTCAACAAGGGATTACGTCCTGGATTGAGTCATGGGAACGCAATGGCTGGAAGACGAGTGCCAAGAAGCCGGTAAAGAATCAGGAACTATGGCGTACTCTAAGACAACTGCAACTTGAGCTTAAGCCGCGTTGGTCCTGGGTGCGTGGCCATTCTGGCAACCCACTTAACGAGCGTTGTGACGAGCTCGTCCAGATCGCGATAGCCGCAAAGAAATAGCACGGAAGTTTTCCATGTGACGAAGCAACAGCTCCATTTCCTATGTAGTAGGGAGATGGAGGCTGTATGAATGTACTAAGCTTTGTCCCGCTGGGGTTTGATGGAGAGTTGGTTTCCGTTGAGGTTGATCTACGACACGGGATACCCGGGACCGAAATTGTTGGTCTTCCGGGTGCGGCTGTTCGTGAGGCGCGTGAGCGTATTCGTGTTGCGCTTGCTAATAGTGGGTTCGTCTATCCACCCCTAAAAATTCTCATAAATCTCTCGCCAGCCGATGTGCCTAAGTTTGGCGCTGGGTTTGATCTTGCCATTGCGGTAGCCCTTCTATGTAGCTCCGGTCAGATTCCAAGCACGATCGAGGGGGCGACCCTCGCAATTGGGGAGCTGTTACTTGATGGCAGGGTTAGACCTGCTCGAGGGGTTCTCTCGGCTGTGGCGGTTGCGTATCGCAGTGGAATAACTCACTTTACGGTGGCACGTGAGGGATTCCGTGAGGCACGAGCCTTTGGGAAAGGGCGAATTGCCGCGATCTCCCATCTTCGTGATTTGCGACACGCCTTCTTGGATACCCCTCTATCCACGAATGCCGACATCGCCCCCGAGACCGATGCTGATGGTAATGCTGAGAAAAGCGTGGCACGGCTCTCCCGCGAGGTTACAAGGCTGGGCACTGCCGAGCCCGAGATCATACCAAACTACCGTGATATGCGTGGGCGACCTGTTCTGAAGCGTGCGTGCGAGATCGCAGCGGCGGGAAGGCACAATCTGTTTCTCTCGGGGCCTCCGGGGGGCGGTAAGACCATGGCTGCCGAACGGTTGTCCGGGCTTTGCCCGGACTTAAGTCACGAGCAGGCAGTGGAGGTGGCACGTATCTACTCTACAGCCGGACTCTTCCAACAGGAGGTTCAGGACGGCCGCAGACCGCCGGTTCGGGCACCACACCATACGGCATCGTCTGAGGGGGTCATTGGCGGCGGGCGGTATCTTGCACCTGGTGAGTTGTCGCTGGCGCATAACGGTATCCTTATTCTTGATGAAGCCCCCGAGTTTCGACGGAGTGTTCTCCAAGGGCTCCGTGAGCCGCTTGAGAAGGGCATGGTGCGGCTTATTCGAGCTGAACGGCGTTACTGGTACCCGGCGGATATACAGCTGATCATGACGGCAAATGCATGCCCGTGTGGCAACTACGGTGCGATAGGACGGCGCTGTTTATGCAGTCTGTCAGAGATTTACAATTACCGAAAACGACTAGGCGCGGCACTTCTTGACCGGGTAGAGATCCGGGTATGGCAAGCTGAGGAGGTCGAGGCTGAACCAGCAACCGAACCAGCAACCGAACAAGCAACTGAAGAGGTCACTGAAGGAGTTTGGGCCGACCGTAGTCGGGGAAGTGCACTAGAGCGGCCAGGTGATGCAGCGTATGAAGGGAGTTCAGAGGCAATGTCAGAAAGAGTCGCTGCTGCTGTTGCGTGTCAGAAGATGCGCTATCAGGGGTTCCCGTTTGAGAGAAACGGCAGAGCACCGGGAGCCATGCTGCGCCGAGTGGTAAACACCAATGCTACGGCGGAAAGGGTTCTCACCACGGCCGTGCCGAAACTTGGCCTCTCATCAAGAGCAGTTGACGCCATATTACGAGTAGCGCGCACCATAGCCGATATCGACGGAGACGATGTAGTGGGCAGTGCGGCCATCATGGAGGCCATTCAACTTCGGCGTGATGACCGGTAGCTTCAGGTGTTGGCCAGGACGGGATACGGCACACCACAGTATCAGCGTGCCTGTTGACCCTTCGAAGGCGGCCGGATAGCATCAACATACCAAACTGGATCTAAAGGCTGCCATATAGTGAGACCCTTCGAAGTTGTATCAAACTATAGTCCGTCCGGGGATCAGCCGGAAGCCATTGCGAAACTTGTGCAAGGCGCTCGGAATCAAGCTAAGTTTCAGACGCTCAAAGGCGTAACCGGATCCGGAAAGACCTTCACCATGGCCAAAGTAATTGAGGCCATGCAGCTACCGACCCTGGTCGTGTCGCACAACAAGACGCTCGCCGCTCAGTTATATCGGGAGTTCTCGGAGTTCTTTCCAAACAACGCGGTTGAGTACTTTGTTTCCTACTACGACTACTATCAGCCGGAGGCGTACGTTGCCTCGCGGGATCTCTACATTGAAAAGGACGCCTCGATCAACGAGGAGATTGACCGTCTACGATTGTCGGCAACCACGAACCTGCTTGAGCGTAGCGACGTAATTGTTGTCGCTACCGTGTCCTGCATCTATGGTCTTGGTAGTCCCAGTATGTATCGGGAAATGCGGGTCCGTTTTGATATTGGAGCTCAGGTTGACCTCAGCGAAGTCCGTCTACGGCTGGTAGCGCTGCAGTACGGTCGTAATGATGCGGTACTGCAACGTGGAAGCTTTCGTCTTCGTGGTGATGTCCTGGAGATACAACCAGCCTATCTTGAACACGCATACCGGATCGAGCTGGACTGGGACCGTGTGGCGCGAATACGTAAGATTAGTCCGTTGACGGGTGAGGTGCTTGAGGAGCTGGAAATGCTCCTTGTATATCCTGCCAAGCACTTTGTGCTTCCGGAGGATCAGGTGCGCGGTGCAGTGAGCCAGATTCGCGCCGAGCTGGACAGACGTTATGAGGAACTGATACAGGCCAACAAACTGGTAGAGGCACAGCGACTTAAGGGCCGCACCGAGTACGATATCGAGATGCTTCAAGAAATGGGCTATTGTCCAGGGATTGAGAACTACTCTCGACAGCTTAGCGGACGAGCCGAAGGCGAACGCCCGGCGGTTCTTATTGACTACTTCCCCGAACAGTTCCTTACCTTCGTTGATGAGTCACACGTAACCTTGCCTCAGGTACGCGGAATGTATTCCGGTGACAGGGCACGTAAGACCTCATTGGTCGAGTACGGGTTTCGACTGCCTTCTGCTTTGGATAACCGGCCGCTCTTCATTGACGAGTTTGAGGGCCTTCTTGACCGGTGCATTTTTGTTTCGGCCACTCCTACCGAGGACGAGGTGCGACGCTCCG
>PXEI01000005.1 GCA_003564775.1 Spirochaetaceae bacterium | reverse complement strand
TGCGGCGTTGTACGCCAGGCTGACGCTGCGCTTTCTCTCGCAGCTTTACAGCACCGGCACCGAACTGCGCGACGGCATTCGCGCGCGCGGCGGCCAGCTGCGACATCACCCCGCTCGCATTGTTGCAGCCTACGGAACCGGTCTCATCTTTAAGGCGGTGCGTTGCTCGGCCGAGTCCGCCACCGCCCTGCACGCCCGCGGCTACAGCGGCACCCAGCCACCTCTGCCGCGTTACACCGCCCGCGACTGGCTGATCACGCTCATTACCGTTACCCTGATCATTGCCCCCCTGCTGCTGCCGGTCGGCTGAGACCCGTCGACCGAGACCCTTGAGTAAGGCGCCGCTGAACGTTACAATTGCTCAACACATTTTGCGATTACTTGCAGGATTATTATACGGAGGAACCGATGAAGTTTGATTTCACCACCACGGTGTTTGAAAAAGAGAAGATCTCATTATCTGGAACAGAAGAGTACATTGTTCGCGGCGGACGCCACCTCTTTAGTCTGCTACCCAAAGCTTTTGACGGCATTAAGACTATTGGCGTTATCGGCTGGGGCTCACAAGGGCCTGCCCAGGCGCAGAACCTGCGCGACTCGCTTGAGGGTACCGAGATCACCGTGAAGGTGGGACTGCGCTCCGGTAGCGGAAGTTGGAAAAGCGCGGAAGAAGCGGGCTTCACAGAAGCTGGCGGCACCTTGGGAGAGATGATGCAGGTGGTCTCGGAGGCCGACCTTGTCATTCTGCTGATCTCGGATGCAGCACAGGCAAAGCTCTACAAAAAGATTTTTGACGCCATGAAACCCGGCGCTACACTGGGGCTCTCACATGGCTTTTTACTGGGCTACTTAGATGCCATTGGTGAGAAACCACGGGCCGATGTCAACGTGATTGGCGTCTGCCCCAAGGGTATGGGGCCATCGGTTCGCCGGCTCTATGTACAGGGCAAGTCGGTCAACGGAGCTGGCATTAACGCCAGTTTTGCAATAGCGCAGGATGTAAATGGAAAGGCCACCGACTACGCAATTGGCTGGAGCGTGGCACTGGGCTCACCCTTCTCGTTCATGACCACGCTGGAAATGGAGTATCGCTCCGATATCTTTGGTGAGCGGGGAATTCTCCTGGGCGCAGTTCACGGCATTGTTGAGTGCTTGTACCGCGAGTTCCAGGACGAGGGTATGGACGCCGAGATGGCCTTTCAGCAGACTGTTGAGTCTATTACCGGCCCCATATCCAAGACCATCTCCCACAAAGGCATTCGGGCGGTCTACGAAGGCCTCAGCGATGCCGACAAAAAGAAGTTTGAGACCGCCTACTCGGCCGCCTACTATCCGACATTAGAGATTCACGCCGAGTGTTACGACGAGGTTGCCTCCGGCAACGAAATCCGCTCGGTTATTCTTGCTGGCGACCGCTTTGAACGCTTCCCCTTCTCAAAAATCGACAATACTCCAATGTGGAAGGTCGGAGAGAAGGTGCGCGCGGTACGCAAAGAGGACGAGATTCCGGTCAACCCCACCACTGCGGGCGTGTACGTTGCCTGCATGATGTCACAGATCGACCTTTTGGCCGAGAAGGGTCACGTCTACTCCGAGATCGTAAATGAGTCAGTTATTGAGGCCGTAGACTCGCTGAACCCGTACATGCATTACAAGGGTGTTGCCTACATGGTGGACAACTGCTCAACCACGGCTCGGCTGGGTTCCCGGAAATGGGCACCACGTTTTGACTATCACATCTACCAGCTGGCACTTCCAAAACTCCAGGCTGGCGATGCTCCGGACGCAGCACTTATCAAGAACTTCCTTGAGCATCCGGTTCACGACTCGGTGTCGGTACTGGCGGAACTGCGACCAAGCGTAGACATCTCTGTTGCCGGGCAGTAAAGTGCCGGTAGCTAAGTCGGTGGCCCTCGGTCTAATGGGGGCAAAACGTCCACACGAGACTCCCTGGTGGCGCCTTCCGGAATGCTCCGGTATGAACCGTCTGCCGGGTAGATCGCTCCTCCTCCCTGTAGAGGAGGAGCCACTCTCGCTCAACGGCGACTGGATGTTCCGTCTCTACGAAAGCCCCGACGCTATTCCCGAGGAGGCCCTCCAGAGCGCCTATCGTGAGAAGGGCATGCAGAGGGTCTCGGTTCCGTCGGACTGGAGCTCAATCGGAGTACTCAAGCCAAACTATCTCCGCTCACGGCCGCCTTTTGTGAGTACTGCCGACGGAGGCGACATCTCGCCGCCCGACCTCCCCGACCAGAATCCTACCGGCCTGTATCGGCGACATTTCACACTCCATTCCTTTCAACGCAGTCGACGCTACGTCCTGCATCTCTCTGGAGTAGAAAGCGCTGCGGCCGTATATGTCAACGGTAGCCTGGCTGGCTACGGCAAGGACTCCTCGACTCCCATGGAGTTTGATGTCACCTCGTATGTGAAGAAGGGCGAGAACCAGCTCAGTGTGGTTGTACCGCGCTACTGTGATGGAAGCTATCTGGAGAGCTCGGATCGATGGTGGTTCGGCGGCATATACCGTGAAGTTTTTCTGTATTCAACCTCGGCGGTACATATCTCAGATGTCCGCGTAACGTCTCGTCCTGCAGCAGATCTTAGCAGCTGCGAGTATGGCCTTGTAGTTGAGATCGGCTTTCCTGGTAATTTCGAGGCCGGATATAGAGTTGAATCGCGCCTTCTGGAGAAAAACGGCACCGAGCTTGGCACCGCCACCCTGCAGGGTGCTGTAGAGCAGCCTTCCGGCAGGCTCATGCTTTCGGCTCGACTCCACAACATTGATCTGTGGAGTGCGGAAGAGCCTACTCTGTACACAGCTGAACTGAGTCTGAAGTCACCGACAGGTGAGAAGCTTGACACAATCCGCATTCCAGTAGGTTTCCGCCGTGTCGAGATCGTAGAAGGCCAGCTCCTTCTCAACGGTAGGCCGGTTATGCTCCACGGAGTCAACCGTGATGAACACGATCTCAACAACGGACGTACGCTCTCGCGTGCCGCGATGGAGCAAGAGATTGCGCTCATGAAGCGGCTTTCCATAAACGCTGTGCGCACCACTCATCGACCTCAGGATCCTTACTGGTATGAACTCTGTGATCTCTACGGTATCTATATAGTAGATGAACCGGGATTGGCAGCGGGCGTATTCCAGGAGCGTTTCTCCGAAAACACCCGCTGGAGCGCCCAGATTCTCGACCGCACGATGCGAACCGTACTGCGGGACAAAAATCATCCGTCGGTCATTGTCTGGTCCCTTGGTGCCACATCCGGAACTGGGCCAAATCACCAGGCAGCAGCTGCCTGGATTCGTTCCTATGACTCCGGACGACCTCTCTTGTACGAAGGCGACTCACCCTGCGAAAGTCCCGACGTGCCGCAAACACGTCCGCCCTGCATTGGTGATTTCACTGCTCCAATGCATCCAAGTGTTGAACAACTTGAGCGACTCGTTGGCGCCACCGGTTTCCAACAACAGCCGGTTATCCTGCCTGCGTTCTCCGGATCAATGGGCAACAGCAACGGAAGTC
>PXEI01000389.1 GCA_003564775.1 Spirochaetaceae bacterium | reverse complement strand
GTGCGGCTGCAGACTTCCCGGCCTCCGCCCGGCCTCGGAACAGGTAGTATGCAAGCAGGGGGATTACCGTCAAAGCAACCAAAAGGGCCGAGCCCAACGCAAAGATGACGGTGCGCGCAAGATCTCCAAGAATTGCGGCCGTGATCGGCGAGGTAAACGGCAAGGGCAAAAACACAATGACGCTGGTGAGCGTCGAAACCACAACGGCTGCTCGCACCTCACGTACCGCCCCCAGTATCATGGCACGATCAACGCGGCGTCCCCCCTCGCTTCGACGGTGTCGGTGGATGTTTTCCATCACAACAATTGAGGAGTCTATGATCATTCCAATTGAGAGGGTCATGCCACCAAGTGATATGAGATTGAGCGATATCTCAAACACGTACATCAGAATAAAGGTGAGCAGCATCGACAGCGGTATCGACAAACCAATGATCAGGATATTCCGGAACTCGCCAAGCAAAAGAATGATCACACCCATGGCGAGCGAGGCACCAAGTACGGCTGCAAAAATCACGTTACCCAGAGCGGTGTCAATGAACTCGGCCGGGTCTACCAGAAAACGGTACTGAACATGCTCGGGAAAGTGTGGCGCGGCAGACTCAAGTACCGCCGCTACATCGGCCGACATTCGTCGAATATTGCCGCCGTCTTTGGGTTCGGCATAGATCATGACCGACCGCGCCCCGTCGGCACGGAAAATCTGCCGCGGAAGGTCGTAACGGACACTCACATCTGCTACATCGCGCAGCAGCACAGGAGTGTTCTCAAACGCTGCCACCCGGATTCGGTCAATCTCAAAGATGCTGCCAATTCCCTGATCAACCCGTACGCCGTACTGCAAACTGTCATTGCGAAAGGTACCCACCGAGAGCGGCCTGTACCCTGCCTGTACCTCACGCGCAACATCGGCTGGAGTGAGCCCGTAACGTAGCATTGCGTCGTGGTCCAAGATAACCTCGGCGCGGAGTTCCTCAACGTTCACAATGGTGACATTCTCGGCATCTTCCACACGACTGAGTGGCCCCCGGAGAACTGGCTCAATCAGCCGGTGCAGCTCGGTGGGTTCCAACTCGGGAGAGAACACAGCTATGGAGAGCATGCCCGGATTGTCTGAGCGCCAGGCCGCAACTCTATATTCGCGAGCCTCTTCCGGTAGCGAGTTACGTACCGGAGCCAGGGAACTCTCGACCCGAGACTGCACCTCCTCTCCGTCGAGTCCCCAGTCAAACTCCAACCGATACCGCGTATTTCCGTTGCGATAGCGCGCCTCAAGATGTTCAAGGTCAGCGGTGCCCAGCAATGCGTTCTCGAGTGTCTCAGCAAAGCCCGCATAAAAGTCAGAAGCCGTGTATGCCGGGTGCGAGACCGTCACCTGCACGCGAGGTTTGCGCATAGCCGGATAGAGGGTTGTGGGCAACTCGCCTAAGAGCACGAAACCTGCGACGCCGACAATTACTACCAGAAGCAGAATGCCGCGACGGCGGCCAAATATGAACTCCAACATCAGCGGTCTACTCGTACCGGCCTACCGTCGGTGAGCCTGCGTTCCGAGGAGATAATGAACTCCTCACCAGCAGATAGTCCGGCACTCACCAGCACCCGCCCGGCATACTCGCCAGCGGTCTGCACCTCCCGCATGCGAGCTGTGTCATCTTCCATCACAAAAACATAACTCCGCTCACCACGACGAACAAGCACGTCGTAGGGAACCAGAACGCCCTCGGTAGGACGAACATCAAACTCAAAGCGGAGAAACCGCCCGACCATGAGTCCAGATGCCGGTGGGAGGCTAAGCTCTACCGGAAAGAGGCCGGTCCGATAGTCGGGAATAAGCCCTACTCGCTGAACACGTGCCTGATAGACGGCTCCGGAACTTGGATCACGCGCCTGAGCCAGCATGCCGGTACGCAGCGCATCTATATCCTTGTCACTAATTAACAGTCGAGCGGTGTAAGCACCTGTGTCAGCGACTGAGTAGAGCTCATCACCTTCGCGCACCTCCTGACCTGGGACAACCTGCATCTCTGCAATAACACCGGTGTGACGTGATTGTACCGGCACAGGTAGAAACTCGCGACCAGGCTGGTCCCTTCGAATACTCAGGACGATATCTCCCTCGCGCACAGCCTGTCCGGGGCGGAACTGCAGACTCTCCACAACCCCGGCATTGGGCGCACGCCGAGCATACAGTCCGCGTGGCTCAATACGCGCTGCGTAGCTGAACTGTTCCGAGACCGTCTCCACCTCGGCGCTCCGCACCTGTACGCTCACGGGCTGTTGCACCATGGCAGACGGTCGTAAAGGACCGGTTTGGGCCCCAAGACTGCCGCTCGCTACAACTCCAATCCCTATACACAAAGCCATGCGCACCGCGTAATGATTATGAAAAAGTGTGCTCATAGATGCTCCCATCGTGCTAATGTACAATAATTTCGAGGCGATCTCACGGTCTCTGTAGCTTTGACAAAAAAAGGAGCGCGCAGACATGGCAACTCGTTTTTGGGACGAACGGTTTTCAACAGGGGAGTACATCTACGGGGAGAACCCGAACGACTTCATTCGTGACCGCATTACTGCCCACGAAGGTCAGGATGATCCCCGCGTACTGGACCTTGCGTGTGGAGAGGGCCGAAACAGCGTTCACCTTGCCAAACTGGGGTACGCGGTAACCGCACTCGACTTCTCTTCCGTTGGTATAGAGAAAACTCGTGCCCTGGCTCAGAAAAATGATATCCCGGTGTACGGCTTGATAACACACGGTGCGGACTCCGCCACGGAACTCAACGGCTGCGCCGATCTGGATTCCAATCGTGACCACGGTCTGGACCGCGCCCCAGAGAAACAGAAAGCCGGGAGCATTAACCTTGTATGCACCGATGCACTACGGTGGAGCCCGTCCTATCCGTACCCACTGGTGGTTGCAACCTTCTTCCACCTGTGGTCAGAACATAAACCGAAGTTGTTCGACCTGTACCGCCACCTGCTTAAGCCCGGTGGGCGCATGGTAACCGAGTGGTTTCATACTCGGCAGCGGATTCATGGGTATACCAGCGGAGGCCCACGTGAGGCTGAAATGCTGGTGACTGCAGAAGAGCTTCGCTCAGCATTCCCCGACTTTGAGATTATTGTCTGTGAAGAACTTGAACGGGAACTCTTTGAAGGGCCCAAACATTGCGGCCCCGCATATGTCGTCCGTTTTGAAGCACGGAAACCCAGATAGAGATAGCCCCGCCGGACATGCAGCCCTTGAAAACTAGAACTTCAGCTGAGTTCCCAGATGAAAGGTAATTGCCTGGCCTACCGACCGACCCCACACGTCATACTCAAGCCCCCCGGTTAGGCTGGTATACTCACTTAGATCGTACACCGGAGCAAAACCCAGAGCGAGCCTCCGTTCTTTTTCGTCGGTATTCCGTTTCCGGAAGAAGTCGCTATCCCAGACAGCATCTCCCGTGACCATGAATCCAAGGCGAGGAGTCGGACGCAGACCGAAAGCCGCTGCCCCATGCCAGCTGTCCCACCGACTGGAGAAGAAGTACCTGAGACCGCCG
>PXEI01000223.1 GCA_003564775.1 Spirochaetaceae bacterium | reverse complement strand
ACCGGGGCCTCCGATGATAAACCTGTGCTCATTCTTGTACCTCCGGTGTTGCTTGTACCTCAGGTGTTGACGGAAATGATTCATGTTCCTCGTGCAACCAGCACCGCACGGTGTGACCAGATTTCAGCTCGGTTTTACCCGGCATCTTCTGCGAACACACTGGCATAGCGTGATCACAGCGAGGATGAAAGGGACAGCCGGGAGGCATGTACAATGGGTTTGGCACGCTGCCTCGAATAAAAGGCAGGCGTTTCTTGCTACCGCCCGTGCTTGTGTCTTGATCTGCGCTTGGGCGTGAGCCGATCAGTCCCCTTGTATATGGGTGTTGTGGGCTATGGAAAAGAGTGACTACATCGGCCTGTTCCACCAGTTTGCCCGCGTACATAACAACAACCCGGTCGGCCATCTCCGCAATGACGCTCAGGTCATGCGTTATAAAGAGTATGGACATTCCAATACGCTCGCGAAGGTCACGCATAAGCTCAAGGATCTGTGCCTGAATTGTTACATCCAATGCTGTTGTCGGCTCATCGGCTATGAGCAGCCGCGGATTGCAACTCAGCGCCATAGCGATCATGGCACGCTGCCGCATTCCGCCAGAAAAGCGGTGAGGATACTCGTCAATGACTTCGTCGGCACGTGGAATGCCAACAAGTTTGAGCATATCTATTGCTCGTTTCCGCGCCGCTGACCCTCCCAGCTTCTCGTGGAGTTGTATAGTTTCCATGAGCTGATTGCCAATTGTGTAGACTGGATTCAGGCTGGTCATAGGCTCCTGGAAGATCATGGCAATCTCATTGCCGCGGATCTTGCGGATCTCCTCCGGAGATAGCTTGAGGAGGTCGCGGTCTGCAAAAAGAATTTGCCCGCCTTCAATAATGGCGGGCGGTGTGGGCAGCAACTGAAGAATGCTCAAAGAGACTGCGGTCTTACCGCACCCGCTTTCGCCTACGAGCCCTACAACCTCGCCTTTTCCTATGTCAAACGAAACGTCGTCAACTGCTCGTACCGTACCGCCTTCGGTCTTGAAGCTGGTCTGCAGCCGCCGTATCTGGAGTAATGGATCCATGAACTCCCCTTCTATCGGGTTTTTGGGTCAAGTGCATCACGCAGGCCGTCGCCCACCAGGTTAAAACCAAGTACCATAAACAGGATGGCCAAACCAGGGAAGGTCGTCAGGTGATGTGCTGTTCGAATGTAGGCACGGCCGTTGCTCAAGATAGCTCCCCACTCAGGGGTCGGAGCCTGAGCGCCAAGGCCAAGAAAACCAAGACCGGCGGCCCAGAGTATTGAAGTTGCAATCTGGAAGGTGCTCTGAACAATGATCGGCGCCAGACAGTTGGGTAAAATCTGGCGAAAAATGATCCGGGTATGCCCAAGTCCAGCTGCGTGGGCAGCAGCAACGTAGCTCTGTTCCTTGATAGCAAGTACCGACCCCCGCACAAGGCGCGCATACACCGGTATGCTTGCAACACCAGTTGCGATCATGACGTTCTGTACACCGACACCCAGTACCGTGACTACAACAATGGCCAAGAGAATGCCGGGAAAGGCAATCATAATGTCAATGAAGCGCTGAGTGAGAATATCCAGCTTCCCACCGAAATAACCGCTAATTGCACCGATAGGAACGCCAATTGATACTCCAATCAGCACCGAGATCAAACCGATGTTCAGTGAGATTCTTCCGCCGTACAACATACGACTGAAGAGATCGCGGCCAAGCTCATCGGTTCCCAGTATATGCTCGCTACTCGGCCCCTGGAGCCGGTTGCCTAAGGCTGTTCGCAGGGGGTCATGGGTCGAAAGGAGTGGGGCAAATATCGAGGCCGCGACAAAGCCACCAATGATAAAAAGCCCCACAACCGCAGCACGGTTGCGCAGGAGGTGGCGGAACACCTCGGCAAACTCGCTTGTGCGCTTACTTGTTGTCGTGGCTTCTGTAGACTCTGGGAGCCCGCTTGTCTCGGCTTGCTGGGTCTTGTGTTCAGTTATGATTGAGCTCATGTCGTTGTTATTCATCTGCATAACTTACTCTCCGCTTCCCGACTGATAATGGATACGTGGATCAAGGAAGGCGTAGATGATGTCTACGACAAGGTTAATCAGCACAAACAGGAGTGCCAACAACATAACCGTACCTTGGACAACCGGATAGTCCCGCCGAAGTATTGCGTCTACCAGAAGCCGGCCAACACCTGGCCAGGCAAACACTGTTTCGGTGAGAACCGCACCCCCAAGAAGAATGCCAAACTGCAATCCCAGAACCGTTACCACTGGAATAAGCGCGTTCTTCAGGGCATGTTTGTACACAATGACGCGCTCGTGCAGACCTTTTGAACGTGCGGTTGTGATGAAGTCCTGCCGCAGAACGTCGAGCATACTTGACCGGGTAATTCGAGCCATGAGTGCGGCACTGGCGGTTCCAAGCGTAATGCTAGGTAGCACAAGATGTTGAATAGTGCCAATACCGGTGGCGGGCAGCACTCGCAGTTGAACTGCAAACAACAACTGCAGCATAAGTGCCATCCAGAACACCGGCGCTGCCACACCCACCAGCGCAATGACCATGCTCGCGTTGTCAAACACCGAGTTTCGCCGTGTGGCGGACACAATTCCGGCCGAGACCCCAATCAGGGTAGCGATCACAAGAGCTATCGTTGCCAGCAGTAGCGTGCGTGGGAAGCGTTCGCCAATTTCGGTTGTCACCGGGCGACCACTGAATACCGAGTTGCCAAGGTCTCCCTGCATAAAACTTACTACGAAGCGGCCGTACTGAACCGGTAAAGGTTGATCTAATGCATAGCGAACGCGCACCTGCTCTATAAACTGTGGCGTGGCGTTAACTCCGGCAATTGCGCGGGCCGGGTCTCCTGGAATAAGTCTGATAATTCCAAAGACAATGATCGAGACTCCTATCACCACCGGTATCGTGAGCGCTAGGCGTCGTGCAATGTACTGATACAAAGAAGTGCTCCCTAAACGAAAGGATGGCCTTGGGCTCCTCTTCCAGGAGCACAAGGCCATCCCGGCCCCGCAAAGGGCCGGGAAAACTCCGTCACAACGTGACGGAGTCTGATACTGTGACGCTATGTTCCAAAGAACTGTAATGGTCTATCGGAAGTAAGCATCCCAGGCGCTGAGGTTCTCAAGCGGGTGATGGATCAGTCCACCAACATCGGTGCGAACCGCATTGATCTGTCCTGCATTGTACAGATAAATCCAGGGAGCATCGTCCCAAATCAGCTCAACAGCTTCATGGTACATTGGAGCTCTTCTGGCTGGATCCGTCTCAACACGGGCGGCGTCCAGGAGTTCATCCACACGTGCATTGGAGTAAAAGCCACGGTTGTTGCCGTTCGGGTTCCACTGTCGTGTGTGGAGCAGAGCGTAGAGACCGTAGTCTGCATCCAGGGTAACGGTACCCCAACCGAGCATGAATGCATCATACTCAGCCTGATCTGGGGGCTGACTGGTGAACTGCAGGTAGCTCGTCCACTCACGAGTCTCAAGGGTTGCGTTAATACCAACAT
>PXEI01000330.1 GCA_003564775.1 Spirochaetaceae bacterium | reverse complement strand
CGAGACACAGCGTCTCACGGAACAGCTCAAAGATGCAGATTGGCAGGTTGAGGCGGTAACCGAGAAGCAGTCGGTCTCACGTCCGGCACCACCATTTATTACCTCCACCCTGCAGCAGGAAGCCAACCGTAAACTAGGCTTAACGGCCCGTGAAGCCATGCGCACCGCCCAAAGGCTCTACGAAGAGGGACTTATCACCTATATGCGTACCGACAGCCCTCAGTTGTCCTCTGAGGCCATTGCGGCGGCACGTGGCGGAGTCGAACGCGACTACGGGAAGGACTATCTCTCACCTGAGCCGCGGCAGTTCAGCTCCAAATCTGGCTCGGCGCAGGAAGCACACGAGGCTATCCGGCCAGCAGGATCCGAGTTTCGACGCCCCGAGGAAACGGGTCTTGAGGGCAAAGAGAAAGCGCTCTACGAGCTTATCTGGAAACGGACTATGGCTTCTCAAATGGCAGAGGCCAGGAAGTCGTCACTCAATGTACGGATACAGGCGGCCGAGTGCACATTCACTGCCAACGGCACCCGAATACTGTTCCCGGGGTTTCTTCGGGTCTACGTTGAAGGATCGGACGACCCAGAGGCGGCTATTGAAGATAGAGAAGTCCTGCTTCCGGAGTTGCACGAGGGGGACAAACTCTCACCACATGACCTTACACCTCTGCCACATGAAACAAAAGCACCACCACGGTACACCGAAGCATCCCTTGTCCAACGCCTGGAGAAAGAAGGTATTGGCCGCCCATCTACCTACGCGGGGATCATAACTACCATCTTGGAGCGTGGCTACATTCGCAAACAGGGAACACAACTTGTTCCTACCTATACCGGCATGGGCGTGACCCAGCTGCTGGAGAACCACTTTGAGTATCTCATCAAGTACGGTTTCACCTCAGACATGGAGACCGCATTAGATGAAATCGCGGTAGGCAAGCGTGACTACCTTGAGTATCTTCGCGAGTTTTATCTTGGCGAGGACGGCCTCAAGTCGACAGTTGAGCACCGCGAAAGCAAGATCAAGCCGGAAGACTCCCGGACAATCCGACTTCCGCAGCTCGACAACGGCACCGAGGTCAAGATCGGTCGATTTGGCCCCTACATCGTACACAACGACAACGAAGGTGAACCGGTACACGCCTCCATTCCCGAGGAAATTGCCCCGGCAGACCTAACCGAACAAGATATTCAAGATCTTATTGAGCTCCAAAAAAACGGGCCAAGTCCTATTGGTCACGACCCCGAAACCGAGCTCCCGGTTTATTGCTTGGTCGGACGCTATGGGCCATACGTTCAGCTTGGTGACAAAACTGACGAAGAGCCCAAGCCAAAACGAGCAAGTGTTCCCAAGGAACTCAACCCGCGTGAGATAACAATTGAGCAAGCCCTGCGCCTGCTTAGTCTGCCACGCACTCTCGGAAACCACCCTGAGTCCGGCAAGGAGGTCGTTGCTGCGGCGGGCCGTTTCGGCCCCTACGTCGTATGTGATGGCGAGTACCGCTCACTCAAAAAAGATGACGATGTCTACACCGTTAGTCTGGATCGTGCCCTTGAGTTGCTGGCAGAAGAGAAGAAAGGTCGCGGGGGGCGCTCAAAAGTTCTGAAGGACCTTGGCACAGAACCCACCGGCAAGAACCGGAAGATTGCGATCTACGACGGGAAATACGGTCCCTACATCAAGGTTGGGACAAAAAATGTCGGCCTCCCGGAAGATGAACGCGACGCAGAGACAATTGAAAACATGACCTTGGACCGTGCGCTTGAAATAATAAAGGCTTATTCAAAGAAGTAAGCGGAACAGTAAGGCTACCAGACCGTTCGCATCATTCCACCGTCAACAATCATGGTTTCACCGGTAACGTAACTTGCAGCCTCGGAAAGTAGAAACACGGCTGCCCGGCCGAACTCGTTCGGCTGGCCGTAACGTCCCATGGGAATAGCCTTCTCTTGCCGCATGCGGGCATCTTCATAACTACAGCCGCTTTGTTCAGCGGCGAGCGAATCAGGTTTCTTGACGCGCCCGGTGTCAATTCGACCCGGTACAATATTGTTAATGCGTATTCCCTGCTCAGCGAGTTCAAACGACAGGCTTTTCACCAAGCTTGTAACTCCCGAGCGCATGACGTTAGAAAGCAGAAGGATGCGGATTGGTTCCTTCACAGAGGACGAGGTGATAGTCAGGATGGAACCGGAGCGTTGTTTCTTCATCTGAGGAAGCACCGCACGTATCATACGCACCGAACTCATAAGAGTAAGTTCAAAGGCGTCTTGCCAGGCGTCATCATCAAAGTCGTCAAAACCACCGGCTGGAGGCCCCCCGGCATTTACCAGCAACCCATCAACTCGTCCGAAACGGTCTATAGCATTCTGAACCCAGGCGGAAATGGAGTTCGGGTCGCTTGCATCAAGCACACCGCCATGTGGTTTGTTGCCTGTGCTTTCCGCAATACGTTCGGCTGCATCAGACACGGCCTCGGCTCGCCGGCTACCTATGTAGACGGTCGCACCCTCGGCAGCTGCCTGCTCGGCAATACCGTATCCAAGGCCGCTGCTGGATGCAGCTACCAGCATCACTTTTCCTTTGAGTTGAAGATCCATTGGACGCCTCCTTACTGAGTCGAAAAAGGTGCTTGTGGGCTACTTGCGCTGATTGGCTCTTGCCTTGGCAATTTTCTGCATCTTCCGGTGGTATTTTGCTTGTTTCTCAACTTCCTCGACATCCGAGGTTACCATGCGATTGTTCACCGACTTGATTTTGGTGTTCTTAAGTAGCTCCCGCAGGTAGCGGTTGCCCTCGGCAATGGGGAGCCCTACCATATTGATAAGTTCCTTGGGCCCAAACTCAAAAGTGAAGGAGTCCCCGGACTTGATAGTAACCCGCTGCTTCTCAAGCTGGATGAGAAGAGCGTCGTACATCCGGCCGACCTTGTCGTCGAGCAGAGTATTTGCAAGCTGTTTGTAAATGAACCAAATTCGCTCAGCAAGCAAGGTAGTCAGCCGCGCGATGATCTGAGGCTGCGACTTAACCATTCGCGCAAAGTTTTCCTTGTTTACCGCCAGAAGGGTTGCTTCCTCAAACGCTATTGCCGAGGCCGAGCGTGGCTTGTTCTCTATAAGTGCCATCTCACCAAAAATATCTCCGGGTTTGAGTACCGCCAGAAGCACTTCGTTCTCGTTAACAATTTTGGTTATTTTTACGCTGCCCTTCTGAATAATGTAGAGTTCCTTGCCGGGCATTGTCTCGGAAAAGATCATGGTGTCTTTGGGATAGACACGGGTGAACACCTCGTCGTTGCCGTCAAGATAGACCGCCTCCGCATAGGGTTCAATCTTTGCCAGCCGCTCCTTAGCGTGATCTACATGCGCTCCTGTAGGGCAATGCTTAAGGTATTGGTAGTAGGCATAGTAGGCTTGATTGTACTGACTTTGCCGCGCGTAGTACTCGGCAATGTGATACAAATGCTCGGCGTCGGGCTCGGTTCGCTCCTTCAGTGTCAGCCGTGCAAGTGCCTCATCAAGATACCGCATGCGACGAGAGAAGCCCTCGATAATCTTCATG
>PXEI01000477.1 GCA_003564775.1 Spirochaetaceae bacterium | reverse complement strand
GCTCTCATATCAATTGCTGAGCACCCTCGCCCTGCAGATTGGTGCAAAACTGCTCCTGGAAGGTAGCGATAGAGTCGTACTCCGGTTAGATGTTCCTCTATCCGCCAACAGCAAAAACTCTGGTGAGGAGATACCACTTGGAACTCACGCTTGAACACGCAACCACCGCCGAGGTATACAAGCTCCTCATCGGGTGTATTGTGCCTCGTCCCATTGCCTGGATTACCTCGCAGAGCCCCGAGGGAGTAGTCAATCTCGCGCCATTCAGTTTTTTTAATGCAGTTGCCTCAAACCCACCCACTATTTCGGTCTCTTTTGCGTACAATACCCAGAACCACGACGGCCGAAAGGATACGCTTGCGAACATTCAGCAAAGCGGTGAGTTTGTGGTGAACGTGGCTACTGAACCTAACAAGGTCGCTGTCAACGACAGTGCGGTAAACTATCCGCGCGAGTTCGGAGAGCCCCATGAACTTGGGATAGAGACCCGGCCCTCGTATCTGGTGGCCCCTCCACGTCTTGCCTTGAGCCCGATTGCGCTGGAGTGTCGTCTTGAGCGCCAGATTCCGGTTGGTGAGGGCCCGGGCAGCGCGACCCTGGTTCTGGCTCGCGTGCTTCACTCATTTGTTCGTGACGATCTAGTCAATGAACGGATGCATGTAGATGTGAGAAACCTGGCTCCCATTGGCAGGCTTGCCGGGCACGACTACTGCTATGTCCATGACATCTTCACCCTCGAACGGAGGATGTACGAGGAGCCCCATGAGCCTGGCTGATAAACCACAACTGGATCTTGAAGTGTTTCTGGCGGCCATTGAGTCTGCCCGGCATGCCATTTTTGTGACCAACTCCGAAGGGCTCATTGAGTATGTGAATCCAGCCTTCGTGCGCATTACCGGTTACTCGGAACACGAGGCGCTGGGTGCCAAAACGAGCCTGCTGCGTTCCGGCCTCATGAGCGTGGAGTATTATCAGGATCTGTGGCGTGAGGTGCTTGCTGGCAACAGCTGGAGTGAGTCTATTACCAATCGCCGCAAAGACGGTGAGCTGTATGAGGCGTGGCAGATTATCTCTCCAATTATGGGCGAAACCGGCCAGCCGCACAAGTTTGTAGTTATCCAGGAAGACGTAACAGAGCGTGTGAAGACCGAGCGCGCATTGGCTGAGCTGACTCAGGAATATGACCTTGTATTCACCAATACTCAGGACGCAATATTTCTCCTGTCGGTTGATCAGGAAAGCACGGAAGCGGAGGTTGTTTTTCGATTCCTTCGGCTCAACACAACTCATGAGGAACTCACCGGTTTCACAACCCGGCAGGTGCGTGGCAAGACGCCGGTTGAGGTGCTCGGTGAGGAACTTGGAGCGGTGGTCTGCAGCAACTATCGGCGCTGTTATGATTCACGTCAAATGGTGATCTATGACGAGGTATTGGACCTACCTGCTGGCAGGAGAACCTGGCGTACCCGTCTCTCACCCGTACTGGACGCAGCTGCGGGTCGGGTTGTACAGATCATTGGTACGGCTCGGGATATTACCCTTGAGCAGCAGCTCAAGAGTGAGCAACAGTTGTTTTTTGAGGTTTCTCCCGACCTGTTTGCTATCCTGACGCCTGACCGCCGTTTTCACCAGGCAAGTCCAGCATGGGCGCCTCTTATGGGTTGGGAGCCAAGCTCTCTCATTGGGCGTCCACTCAGCGAGTACGTTCACCCGGACGACATCGACTCCACCGTTGATGCCTTGAGTGGGGTCAACGAGTCCAGCCCTTTAGGTGTGTTTGAGGCCCGGTTGCTTACCCGCAAGGGTGAGTACCGCTGGACCTCCTGGAACGTCAAATGTCCAAGGACAGATGGCATTATGTATGCTGTTGCTCGCGACGTGGAGGAGAATAAACGGCTACAAGCTCAACTTATCCGCATGTCTACGGTCGACCAACTTACTGGCGTCTCCAATCGGGGACAGGGTACCATAGATCTGCACAGGGAGGCCGAGCGCGTACAGCGCCATGGGGGGAAGCTGTCGCTCATCATGTGCGATATCGACCACTTTAAGCAGATCAATGATAACTACGGACATGCGGTGGGCGACGAAGCCCTGCGGCACACCTGTGGTGTCATTGAAAAGCAGCTTCGCGCAACCGACTTTCTTGCACGGTGGGGTGGCGAAGAGTTTGTGGTGATTCTCCCGGATACCGACGCCGATGGAGCTGTGGTTTTTGCTGAGCGTCTACGCGAGGCTGTGGAGACATCGCGCGGACCCAACGATATCGCCCTGACTCTGAGCTTTGGTGTTGCCGAGTACGACCCGGAGGAGGATCCCGAGAAAGGCCTGTTAAGCAGAGCGGACCGTGCCTTATATGAGGCAAAAGAAGCCGGGAGGAACAGGGTATGTGTCGCGTCTTGAGAGAGCAGTCCGGGCGGGTGGGTTTGCGCAAGATAGAGTTGACCAATCCACGGCGTACTTGTATCATCAATATATGAACTATCCTATACTGGATGAAATCCAAACAATCTGCGTGGCATCAAATCTGCGTAAAGCATATAAAGCAGTGCAACGCATCTACGAGGAAGCGTATCGAGATGCTCCGGTAACGCCGGTTCAGTTCTCGGTCCTTGTGACTATTGCCCGTCACGAGGCTATCAACGCTGGAAACCTTGCAGCTTTTCTGGGCTCCGATCTCAGTACCATTTCCCGAAATATCAAGGTTCTGGAGAAACGGAAGCTCGTGCGGTGCTGCGCGGGTGAGGACCGTCGCCGCCGGCAGTATTATCTCACCGAGTCCGGGGACTCTGCGGTGCAGGCCTCAATTCCGTGCTGGCGTAAAGCTCATGACGAGTCGGTTGCAAAGATTGGTATTGACCTCTGGGAGGAGCTGCGTCCCGGCATAGAAAGGCTCGCTGAGCAAGCAGACGCAGTTTGACTGTCGCGCGTAAACCGAGGCCTTTTTGCGAGGGCGCTTCCGTGATAGTATCCACGGAGGAGTAGTGAGCATGAAACGATCGTTTACCATCTTGATCACCGGCATTGTTGTTGGGTTGTTCTCTGTTGCGGGTTTGGAAGCACAGTCCTGGATACGTGATGAGGGTGAATGGCTGCTCTCTGCTCGTGGTTCGTACCAACAGGCTCGTAACGCGTGGGATGAAGACGGTAAGCGCTCGAGTTACGACTCAACCTTTCACAAGGGCGAGCTTGGAATGTATGCCGAGTACGGCGCGCAGGAGCGAGTGACCGTTGTCGGCAAACTCACGGCTCCGTATGTCAATGACCAAAACAACGACACGAGCTTTGGCCTTGGTGACCTTGGGGCGGGAGTTAATCTTGGCATACTGCATGACACACCGGTCATTGGGGCACTACAAATTCTGGCCACCGTACCACTGCACAGTCCGAGCATAGATCCACCACTTGGCTATGGCGCTGCGGGTGGGGAGATCAACGCGCTTATAGGTGCAACCTTTTCCGTTCTAGATGTTCCTGCGTGGTTGGATCTGTCCGGCGGGCTCAGGTACTTCTTCTCCAACCGCTGGGACAGCTGGCACGGGAAAGCGGCTTTCGGTCTGCGT
>PXEI01000425.1 GCA_003564775.1 Spirochaetaceae bacterium | reverse complement strand
TGTTGGTAATGCGCACCGCCTGCTCCACCAGCCGGTCAAGCTCTTCTCCAGCCGCAAACTGTGCCAGAACCGCAGAGCGGCTCAGGGCAGGCATTTGGTCGTCATCCGGGCCCAGCGAACCAAGCTCGTTGCTGACTACATCGATAATTCTGTCTGCCTCGCCGAGCTGCTCCGGCTTCCACTGCTGCAACTTGAGCGGCGTGCGCACCGTCTCCTTGAGGCCCTCGGTGTCAAACTCCAGGAAGTATCGGGCGATGTAGTGGGCGGCGGCCTTGAGCTGTGTTTCATCGAGTGAGGTCTCGGTGGTGAGCACCCGTTGCTCAATCTCCTTGCCAAGACGAGTCATGTTAAAGATGGTCTCGCGCATTGGGCCATCTGCATACCCCACGTAGGTGCCACCAACCCCAAAGTGCTCTCCAAAGGCCCTGACATATGCACCGCGGTCGAACCCCTGCTCACCAATAGCCCGCAACAGGACGTAGAGATACTCTCCGTAGTTGGAGCCGTCGCCCGCCTGACGGTGTGGATGAGCAAAGAAGGCGGGCACCCCGTGGTAGTTGTCCGGGTCCGGCTCAAGGAACTCTGCAGAGCCACCGGCCGCCTTCACAATCTGGGCAATCTTGCCCTGCGAGTATATCCAGTGCAGTCCCATACCGGAGGCGTCGGCAACCGCCGTGCCTAGAACCGCAGCTTGAAGCATGCGTGTATCTTGTAGTTGGTTCATGTGCTAAAGATATGGCTGGTGATCCCGCCTCGTCCATGAGTTTGCAGGCTGTGCATTTGGGACTGCCCCGGAGGACACTATTCCACAGCCATGAACATTCAAGTACCATGTCCGCATGCAATCGCATACGCACGCGCAGTCACACACCGAAATACAGAAGCCGCTGCACACACAGCATCTGATTGAGTTTGGATCTTCAATGTCGATGTCGGTTCTTGATGCTGAGACGGTAGACCTTGTGGTGACCTCACCGCCGTATCCCATGATAGAGATGTGGGACAATGCGTTTCGCGCTGGCAACGAGCAACTTGCCGAGGCATTGGACGCGGGTGAGGGCCAGACGGCGTTTGAGCTTATGCACCAGGAGCTGGACAAGGTCTGGGCGGAGTGCGCGCGCGTTCTGCGGCCGGGCGCCTTTCTCTGCATTAACATTGGTGACGCTACCCGGACAGTTGGCAAGAACTTCCGCCTGTACAGCAATCATGCCCGGATCACAAGCTCATGCGTAGCCCTTGGCTTTCAGGCCCTGCCGCTCATTCTCTGGCGCAAGCAGACCAACGCGCCAAACAAGTTCATGGGCTCGGGAATGCTCCCGGCCGGGGCCTACATCACCTTAGAGCACGAGTACATCCTGGTCTTTCGCAAAGGCGGGAAGCGGGCCTTTGGCCCAGAGGACGCGGTGCGGCGGCGGCACAGTGCATTTTTCTGGGAGGAGCGCAATCAATGGTTCTCTGACATCTGGGATTTCAAGGGAGCCCGCCAGCTCCTGACGGCCAACGACGCACGCAGCCGCAGCGCAGCGTACCCATTTGAGCTTGCCAACCGCATTATCAACATGTACAGCCTGCAAGGCGACACCGTGCTGGACCCTTTCCTGGGTACCGGCACTACCACTGCGGCCGCGATAGTGAATGCTCGCAACAGTGTTGGGTATGAGCTTCTCAAAGATCTGGAACCATTCATCCATGAGTCCGTTCAAGCAGCACACAAGCAATGCAGGCAGCTGGTGCGGAACCGGCTCCGAGCACATGAGCAGTTTGTTGCAGAGATAGAGCAGCGACGTGAGAAGCCCTTAGGGCACACCAATACGAACTACGGTTTCCGCGTCATGACCACACAGGAAACCGAGTTGCAGTTACTGGAGCTCGAGGAGCTGCAGCAGGAGGCCGCTGGCCGCTACCGTGCGGTTCATAAACCGGCACCACGGGCCGATGATGTCAACTCATTCGAGCCTGAGTCGGTGTAGGATTCCGGGTGCCGGAATCTCCTGTACCAAGCGGTGTCACAGCTCCATCTCAACCGCACTATGTTCCAGTATAGTTCAAGGAATGGGTGCATCCAATGGTTGTGAGCACACGCTGCGGGTGCTTCGGGTGCGTATATCATGACCGTCGTGTACGAGTTACGAAATAAACACCACAGGAAGTTTACAGCAACGGGCAAACTCTGCTTGCCTGGTGTCGGCGGTGATGAGTGACCTGCACTGTAGATGCAGAGCGAGTGCGACGTGGACTATGTCCAGGCTGCGAGCGAGTGTCTGCGCAGTGAAGCTGCGGCTTAAGGCTATGCTGTGCTGCAGCAGCGCCGCTGCCTGTGCTGAGTTAGATTCACGAATGTAGAGCTTCACCAGCACACCGGAGTCGACGTATGCCCTCAAGACTCGCCCCGGTCTTCATACAGTTGAGCTGATGCAGGTTCCGGGACCGGCCCCTCTGGAAAGACGTGCTCCAGCCGTTCTTCAATGTTGGGCCAGGGTAGAACCGAGTTGTGGTCTGGTTCCGGTACAATGCGAGCAATGACCTTGTTGCGCCGCCGCACCTCCAGCACTTCTCCTGCCTCTACCTCCTGCAGGTAGCGTCCAAGATGATGCTGTAATGTGCGTACGTTTACCGACTTCATGTCTAACATTATGTACTACGTTTTACTGAGGGGCAATTCGTTTGTGATCAGTTGATATCGGATCACAGTTCCGGAACGTTGAAACGCTACCCATAATGGAGTACTATATTCCTAGACTGTCTAGACCGGAGTGGAACTATGGCGACCAGATCGTGGCAAATACAGGAAGCGAAAAACAAGTTGAGTGAACTCATCGATCGGGCATCGGAGGATGTTCCGCAGCTCATTACTCGGAGAGGAAAACCGGTTGCTTACGTTGTTTCCGCAAAAACGTGGGAGGGGCGGACGAGAACCTCACTGAAGAAGATACTCCGGGCGTGTCCCGCTCCGGAGTTCCTTGACTCGATTGAGCGGGACCCTAGCCCCGGCCGCGAGATCGAGTTATGAACTACCTTCTCGATACGAATGTCCTCTCGGAACTCAGCAAACCCTTGCCTGAGACGAACGTCGAGACCTGGTTTGACCGAACACCGGAAGAATCTTTGTACGTGAGCGTCTTCACACTGGGGGAGATACAGACCGGCATTGAGAGACTTGCCGCTGGCCAGAAACGGAACCACTTGCTCTTATGGTTTGGAGAACTGCAAGAAGCGTTTCATGGAAATATTCTACCTTTCGATACTGATACCGCGTTGCTGTGGGGTAAAACCCACGGACGGTTGCTGAACTCGGGGAGGCCCATTCCTCTCATGGACAGCCTCATAGCGGCCACAGCGCTGAGACACAATATGATTCTCGTTACCCGCAATCGGCCGGATTTTACTCCCGTCGGAGTTGATGTATTTGACCCCTGGGAGTGAAGTGAATCATCACAAGCCCAAATCAGATTGGCGTCGCCAGTTCTCGTCGGCCTGTTGGATCCGGGCAGGGAGATCGCTCACGAAGCGCCTATTGAGTCTGTTGTTGTAGTTAAGAAAAAGTCGCCCGTCTTCAATATGCCATGCGT